>CAZWOY010000430.1:0-3847 GCA_964635255.1 uncultured bacterium | reverse complement strand
ATGTTAGCAAAACAACTGATCTCCCAAAAGATAAAACTATTTTATGCGCTTATTATTACTACGTGCATTAAATGGAGAACATACGCTTTGATGCGTAAAATTTTAACTCATTCTCAAATCCCACAGTGGGAACGAGTTGGTAAAAAGAGGCATACTTGTCATTCAGGACGCTTCGAGCATAAGCGCCTTGGTGGTTAGTTCTTTAAAGGATTCACTGTGTCTTATAATTCTTTCCCTTCCTATCTTGCCTTATCCGCTATCATTACTTATCTTAAGAAATCTTTTACAAAAACGTTGCATGGAAATACAAGAACAAATACTGATCCTCGATTACGGATCGCAATATACGCAGCTTATTGCGCGGCGATGCCGGGAAGAAGGGGTGTTCAGCCGGATTGAGCCGTTCGACTGGGGCGTCGATAAGATCGAGGAGCTTAAGCCGGTGGGAATTATTCTCTCCGGCGGTCCGAGCTCGACCTACGATGAGAACGCGCCGCAGTTGGACAGGCGGATTTTGGAACTTAATGTTCCGGTTTTGGGTATCTGCTACGGTATGCAGGTAATGCTGCTGAACCGGTTGGGCAAAGTCGGCGAGTCGGCGCGGCGGGAGTATGGCAGAGCCGTTATCGACGTGATGGGCGATACCCGGCTGCTGAAGGGAATCGGCAAAGAAGAGCAGGTGTGGATGAGCCACCGCGACCGGGTGATCGAACTGCCGCCCGGATGGCGGGAAACGGCGGTCAGCGGTTCGGGAGTTCCTGCAGCCGTCGAAAACGCCGGAGAAAATCTTTACGGCGTTCAATTTCACCCCGAAGTCAGCCATACGCTCTCCGGCGATAAAATCCTCCGCAATTTCTTGTACGATATCTGCGGAGCCGGGGGCGGCTGGAATCTTGAATGGTTTATCGACAAAACCGTCGAGGAACTGCGCGCGAAAATCGGAACCGACCGGGTGATCAGCGCCTTTTCCGGCGGGGTCGATTCGACCGTCGCCGCGACGCTGGTTTACCGAGCCGTCGGCGACCAGCTTAAGCTCGTGCTGGTCGATAACGGGTTGCTGCGCAAGGACGAAGGCGGACAGGTTCGCGAGACCGTAGGCAAAAGATTTGGCGAGAGCCTGCAGATTATCGACGCGGGCGACCGGTTTTTAGAGGATCTGAGGGGCGTATCCGATCCCGAAGAGAAGCGCAAACGGATCGGCCGGCGGTTCATAAAAGTTTTCGAAGAGGAAGCCGGAAAGTTTAAAGGCGCAAAGCGCCTGCTGCAGGGAACGCTCTATCCCGACGTGATCGAGTCGTCCGTATCGCGCGGTCCGGCGGCGGTGATTAAGACTCATCACAACGTCGGCGGACTGCCGGAAAAACTGGGGCTGGAGTTGATCGAACCGCTGCGCGACCTGTTCAAGGACGAGTGCCGCAAAGTGGGCGTCGAACTGGGGCTGCCGGAAAACGTAGTTATGCGCCACCCGTTCCCGGGTCCCGGTCTGGCAGTGAGGATTATCGGCGAAGTAACCGCTGAAAAGGTGAGGATGCTGCAGGAGGCGGATGCGATATTCATCGACGAACTGAAAAAATCCGGCTGGTATTACAAAGTCTCACAAGCGCTGGCGATACTAACGCCTCTCAAGACGGTCGGCGTGATGGGCGACGGCAGGACGTACGAACACCTTCTTGCGCTGCGTTCCGTCGATACGCGGGACTTTATGACCGCAGATTTTTCCCCGCTGCCGCATGACCTGCTCGGAATGATTTCGAACCGCATTACCGGCGAAGTCGAAGGGATCAACCGGGTGGTTTACGATATTACATCGAAGCCGCCGGGGACGGTGGAGTGGGAATGATGATTCACCACAGAGAACGCAGAGATCGCAGAATAAAAAAACAAACGAAAATACATAATGATTTTTCATTGAGCAGAATGAAAAACTGGAAAATTTACATAACAGCGCTGGTTTGCATAGCCCTGCTCTTTAGCGCCGGATATGCCCAGTACAACAATCAGGGAGCGTTCAGATCGGAAGATCGCGCGTACGATGAACTCCTCAGGGACTTTAAAAACGGCGATTGGCAAAAAGTTTTAGACAAGAGCGACGCATTTCGTTTTAGATATAAGAGGTCTGAACACAAATCATCGGTTACGGCTATGGCGGCTTCTGCGGCTTTAAAAAGCCGGCGGCTGGATCGCGCCATACTTGAAACCGAGAAGCTGGAGCTAAAATTTCCGCACTCCCGTTATATCGACGATGCGCGATGGATAAGGGCGCAGTGTGCGATCATGTCGGAACGTTGGGAAGAGGCTGAAGAGAGGCTCAATTGGATCATCGGTTTCACGGATGACGACAGTCTGCGAACCGACGCCCGGCGTAAACTGGAAGAGTTGCGCCGGTTTTTAGAACACGAACGCGAACTGGAAAAAAGCCGTAAATTGGAACCTGAATCGTTTTCACCCTGGGTGGCTCTGCTGCTCCCAATGAACGGCGCTTACGAGGAAAAAGCTGAAGATTTCGCGTTAGGCTTTCAAACCCGGTGGGCGGACGTCGAGGGCGGAAAAATAATGATGTTCAATACCGGATCCGATCCGGTGCAAGCGGTTCAAATTGCCCGGCGCCTCGCGTTTGAAGATTCGGTCTGGGCGTTTGTCGGGGGACTTGAACTGTCCGAAGCGACGGCTCTCGCCGCGACCTCCGAATTGGAGCAAATACCATTTCTGACTACTGTTTGCGGCGTAAGCGGCTTGGCTGATATCGGCAGGTACGTTTTTCAAGGAAGACCAAACTATAACATTATCGGTCAGGAATTAGCCAAATACGCAATACATGAACTGGGTTGCGGGAAATTTGGAGTTTTAATCCCGCAAAATCAGGAAGGATTGCAGATTGCTTCCGGTTTTAAATCGAAGATCGAAACCGCCGGGCTTGAAATCATTGCGCAGGAAGTATATTATCCGGGGACAGAGGATTTTAAAGATTATTTTGCCCGAATAAGGAAGATCGGACTCCGTCTGCAATACGATGATTCGTTGAGAACGTATTATTCTAATTTCGGCTGCATACTTAGAGATTCGGTCAAATATAAACCGCCGCGGGAAGCCTTAACCGCCGTTCCTCCCGGCGCCGGCATTGCCGAATCAAGTGAGATCGACAGTTTAATCAACCTGTCGAAAGAGGATACGACCTGGACGCTGTCAGATGAATTTCTGGACTCGCTGTGGCTGGCGGATCATGAAAGGCTGCGCGAATGGATGATCGAAACCTCGAACGTGATCGATTCACTGGAAATTCCTCTCAACATAATCGACGGCTTTCTTTTTCTAATAGAACCCGAACGCTTGGAGATTGCAGCGCCACAATTTGCAAGAGCGCACATTCAGGCGACTTTGCTTGGAAACGAGCATTGGGCGGATCGAGACGCGCTCAGCAAGGTCACCGACTACGTCGATGGCATTGTCTATAACTCGCCATTAGCTGCGGTCGGGGGCGAGGTATATTATGAATTTATCGAAAAGATCGCTGGCGATAGCGCCGTAGCTGTCAATCACTTTCATTTAGCCGGCGAGAGGGCCGCGCAGATGATAAAATTTGCAGCGGAAAAATCGATGGGACCAGAAGATATGCGTAAAGCCCTCTCCCAGATCCGCGACCTTGAGACCTTGTCCGGCAAAGTGTCGCTGCTGAAAGAAGAGCGCATCGACCGCAGAGTCAGATTGGTTCGATATCTCAATGGGAAATTTGAGGTTGTTGAAGAGTAGCGGGAATGGCAAGAGAGAGCCAAAGAGAGAGCTTGCAGACGCCCTCGTCTGCAAGCTCTGGAGGAAAAATCGATGGGACCAGAAGATATGCGTAAAGCCC
>CAZWOY010000429.1:0-3849 GCA_964635255.1 uncultured bacterium | reverse complement strand
TCTGCAAGCCGCCCCTGCCACGGAACAAGCGCTTATGCTTGCAGACGAGGGCGTCTGCAAGCTCGCTTATCCCATTCTCAGACAGGCTGTTTCGCCGGAATGACCGCCCGTGGGAAAAATATCGAACAAGAGTGTTCGATCTACTGTTATTATTTTGCATGGCGAAGCGCGGTTCATGAATAGTATCTGTTACAAATCCATTGCCGTACTTCTGGTTTTGTTTTCTTCCGGAATAATTGGCTACGCGCAGAACGATCGGATTGAAGCCGAGGGACCTGTAGTTTATGCTGTTAAAATAATCGGAAACGAATTGACCGACGCGGAGTTTATCAAGAACGAGATGGAGCTTGAACCCGGTGTTATAGCAACTCCGGAAGTAATTGAGAGAGACCGGCTGCGGCTTCTTTCGCTTGGAATTTTCAATCGAGTGGATATATCATTGGCTTCAGACAAGGGAAGAGCCGTGGTTTGGGTCGAAGTTACCGAACCACTGTACTTTTATTTTTACCCTCGATTGAGATACGAATATGAGCATCCGGAAAAATACATCTGGGGCGGAGGTTTTCACCATCGCAACATACGCGGAAAAGGACAAAGGATCACCATCACGGGTTGGACGGGTTACAATAACGGCGTATTCTTTTCCTACGAAGACCCATATTTTGGTCTTGGCGCGGATTTGAGTTCCGGAATGAAGTTCGAGTATGAGGATGCAGAGCTGATATCCAATGATAAGGAATACCGGCACAATCGATTGGAGATGAACTTTAACTTGCGTAAGCGTATCACAAATTTAATCTGGTTCGGAATCGATTTAGGGTGGGAAGAGCGCTCGACTCCGGCAAGTTTTTTTACTTTTTCTGAAATTAATCATGACCGGCTGATGGTGGGAAGGTTCAAATTCGAGATTGATAAAAGAGATTATAAATATTACCCATCAAAGGGCTATCTGGTTCAAGGTCAATTCGAAGCCAATCGAATTGTCAACGCGAAACATCATTTCTATAGACAACGGCTTGAATTTAGAAAGTTTAAATCAATAGAGCCGGTTATTATCGCCGGTCGATTCAGAGGTGAGATTTCTCAAAATCATTTGCCATTTTACCGCAGAACCGCCTTGAATAACGACCTAATTAGAGCTTATCATGATTTTGGTCCGGGCGGAAGCGCATCGATCGCCGGGAGTATTGAACTGAGAACCAATATTATGCCTAAATTCTACTTCAGTTGGGATGAAGTCAAATATGCCGGGCGATACTTGAAAAACCTGCAATTCAGCGTTGAATGCTTTGTATTCAGCGATTACGGCTACACGAAATACCGGCAGGATGAAAACACGGTCGTACGAAAAGGCGTATCGGCTTGGGGCGGAGGCTTGCAGTTCCAGCTTCCGTATGTTGAGACCGCCCACTTAGTCGCGGGTTGGGGACCTAAGGATTCTCTCATGGACGCGTATATCAAAGCCAAAATCGGAGTAACTTTTTAAAATGTCGCGAACGCCGTATATTTATTCTGCAGAACCGCCGGTTGGGAATCAAATAGTGATAACGGACGATGAAGCGCAGCATTTAAAGTCAGCGCTTAGAGCTTCGCCCGGATTTAAGTTTATTCTGTTCGACGGCAGAGGAAAAGGCTGGGAAGCTGCCGTTGAAAAGATTACCAAGAAAGGTGTTTTGGCGAAAGTATCAAGCGAATTGCCTATAGAACCTGAACCGGAATTTAGATTGACCATTGCAGCCGGAACCATCAAAGCCCCACGCATGGACTGGGCGATAGAGAAAATGGCGGAAATTGGAGCCTACGATTTTATCCCGCTAAGAACCGAATTCAGCGTAGTGCTGCCGGGAGAGGGAAAGTTTGCTCGATGGAAAAAGATAGCACTGTCAGCGTCGAAACAATCCCGGCGGCTGCGTTTAATGAAAATTTCACCGGTAATGGAGATCGATGAGCTATTGAATTCCAGCGTTAATTTGGCAGTTCTGCATCAGGACGCAGAGAGCGTTTCGCTTTTAAATTTTTTCGCAGATAGCGACCTTGCCGAAATCTGTTTGATGATCGGACCCGAAGGCGGTTTTTCCGACTCTGAAATCGAAATGATTAATAAAAAAGGAATTCCTAAAATCAGTATCGGCGATAAATATTATCGAACCGAAACGGCAATCGTGGTGACGAGCGGAGCGATTATGAGCTTCAGAGGAACTGATTAAAATGTTGAAAAAACTTTACGCCCTATTTGAAATAACGCGCCCGATTAATTGTTTATTTACGGGTCTGGTTGTATTTATCAGTGGATTACTGGCGCTGGAAAATTGGATTCATTTCCCTTACGGGCTTCTATGGGCGTCGCTTTCGGCCGCTCTTATCGCCGCGTGGGGCAATGTCATAAACGACGCTCACGACGTCGATATCGATAAAATAAACAAGCCTCACAGACCTATCCCGTCGGGGAGGCTTACAATTCACGGAGCGGTGTTCTGGGGCTACATACTCGCGGTCGCCGGTCTGTACATTGGATTTGATCTGGGATTCAGCCAGGGGTTTATTGCGCTGACAGTCACGTTGATACTTTGGAGCTACAGCCTCTGGTGGAAGCGACTGCCGCTTATCGGAAATCTGGCGATTGCTCTATGTTCGGGATTAGCATTTATTTACGGAGCTTTGACAGTATCGAATCTCACAATTGGGATAATGCCTGCGATATTTGCGTTTCTGATCCATCTCAGCCGGGAAATAATTAAGGACATTGAGGACTTAGAAGGCGACCAAGCTCTTGGCGCGAAGACTCTCCCGCTCAGCCTTGGAGTTGGCAAGTCGTTAAACGCTGCGGTAATGGTTTTGATATTATTAATTATCCTGACGCCGCTGCCATTTATCTTGGATCTGCTTGGAAATATTTATTTAGCGGCGGTCATAGCATTGGTCGATGCGCCTTTGATTGCGTTGATCGTTTATTTAAAAGGCGAACCTGAAAAGAGCAAAATGAAAAAAGCCAGCGCAATTCTAAAACTGATAATGGCGGCGGGGTTAGTTTCGCTTTTTCTTGGAAAAATAGACTAAAAATATGCATAAAATAGTATTAGCTTCGAAATCCCCCAGGCGCAGGATGCTGCTGGAACAGATCGGATTTTCGTTCGAGGTTTGCGTGCCGGACGCCGATGAGGACGTGCCTGAAAAAAACGACTTTGGCGCGACGGTGCGAAAGAACGCCGAATCCAAAGTGAAATCGATTATCCACCGGCGCAAGGGGATGATTATTTTAGGAGCGGATACAATCGTCGATCTCGACGGCGTCGCATTAGGCAAACCGGTCGATAAAGACGATGCGCGGCGCATGCTGAACCTGCTAAGCGGCAGGGATCACCAGGTTCACACCGGCATAGCTCTCTACGATCCCGCTGCGGAAAAACTGATTAGCTCATACGAAACGACGAAAGTCTTTTTCAGAAAGCTGACGGACGAGGAAATCGAGGATTATATCGATTCGGGCGAACCGATGGACAAAGCCGGTTCGTACGGCATTCAGGCGAGAGGCGCGTTGTTTATCAGACGGATAGAAGGCTGCTTTTTCAACGTAATGGGACTGCCGCTGGCGAAGTTCTGGGAGATGTACAAATCAATTGCATGAAAAAAAATCCGCGCAAAATCCGTTGCATCCGCGTCATCTGTGTTCTATTTTTTGCGGGCTAATGAACAGAACACGGATATCGCAGACAAGACGGACAAACGCGGAGTTCTATAACGGGAAAATAACGTTCCGTACGCAGTCATTCCAGCGAAAGCTGGAATCCATCTTACTTCGACGATAGCGCGAGAACCGGCATGGATTCCAGCTTTCGCTGGAATGACTGC
>CAZWOY010000428.1:0-3862 GCA_964635255.1 uncultured bacterium | reverse complement strand
TGTCTGCAGGCTCCCGCTGTCTGCAGGCTCCCGCTGTCTGCAGGCTCCCGCTGTCGGTAAGTTCTTGCTGTGTGCAAAATCTCATCGTCTGCAACCTCTCGGGACTTGCAGACGAGGGCGTCTGCAAGCTCTCGCTGTCTGCAGGCTCTCGCTATTTGCAGGCTAATCCTTGTGGATAGGACGTCAAAGACATTTCTGAATCTGCCAATCGGATTATTTTACTTTATCAAGCTCCGACTTATCGATAATATAGACGCGCTTCATCTTGACCGCCGGCAATTCGCGGTCGTATTTGCTCGAAGGATCGCGGCGCATTGCGCCTATTGCATCGACAATGTCCCGTCCTTTGACTGCTTTTCCAAAGACCGTATATTTATTGTCGAGGTGCGAAACACGATCGAGGCAGATGAAAAACTGACTGCCTGCGGAATTGGGATCGCCGCCGCGCGCCATAGACAGCGTATATTTCTCGTGAGGCCGATCGCTGAATTCGGCTTTCACGCGATAAGGCGGTCCGCCCATGCCGTCATCATGCGGATTATCGTTTTTCGTGTTCGGATCTCCGCCCTGTATGACAAATCCAGGAATTACCCGATGGAAAGTCGTTCCATCATAGAAACCCGCGCGGGCAAGATTTTTAAAATTTGCCACGTGCATCGGCGCAACATCCGGATAAAACTCAAGCGCGATATTTCCCTTTTCCGTCTCAATCACAGCGAGTTCCGTTGGATCGCCGACGTCATCGACAATGGGCGGGGCTAATGCCGCATCTCCCTGTTGAGTGTTTTTTTCAGTATCTGACATCTTATTATTTTTTTTGGTTTCCGGCGCAGTTTCTTCATGTTTTGTACCGGGGGCTACGCCTTTCGCATTGGTTTCCTGTATCTTTTTACACGACACAGTTCCGATTAAAGAAACAGCAAAAATGAAAAGAATTAATCTCTTCACTGTTCACTCCAAGGTTTTTTGGTTTGCAAAGTATTATTATATAAGTTTGCACTTCGTTTTAAAATTAAGCTTTTTAAACTTGGCAAACAAACTTTAACGGGAAAGGTCGATGAAAATCTATACAAAAAAGGGCGATAAGGGCGAAACCAGCCTGTTTCGCGGAGGCAGAATTTCAAAGGCGTCGCTGCGAGTTCGAGCTTACGGAACCGTCGATGAATTGAACAGTTTTATCGGATTCGCCCGGTCTCAAAAGCTGTCCGATAAAATCGACGAAGCGCTCGATAAAGCGCAGCACGATCTGTTTGTGATCGGTTCAGATCTTTCGACCGGCTTCGAGAAGGAAAGCGCCTCAAAGACGGAACTAAGATTGCCTAAGGATTCTCAGGCGTTTCTCGAAAACGCTATCGACGAAATGGAAACCGAGCTTGAACCGCTGAAAAACTTTATTTTACCCGGCGGGACTCAGACGGCTTCTGCGCTGCACATCGCAAGAACTATTTGCAGGCGGGCGGAAAGAGAATGCGTCGAACTCGCTCAAAGCGAAAATATCAATCCGCATATTATCATTTATTTAAACAGATTATCCGACTTTTTATTCGACGCTGCGAGGTATGAAAATAAAATTGCAGGCAAGCGAGACGTAATTTGGCAATCGTAATTAAAATCAACGAATACTATCATTTTTAAAAGAATTGGTTCGTTTATTTGACGCAGATCATTGAAACTCTAACTTATAAAGTGATATATATAGCTAAACACGTTGATTTGTTCATTTATTCAACCGTTATTACTACATGCAGTAAAATAGTGTCATTACGAGTCTGCCTTTAGCAGACGAAGCAATCTCCTAACGTCTTGCTAATGCTTGATATTGTTTAATATCCGCATTCCATCAGATCCCTGGAGATGGCAACTATTTTATGGACGCAGTAATAAAAACACCGATTGTTATAATGGCGTTTAAACTCAACATTGAACAACTGGACTGGTCGTATATTCCGAGCGAAGCGATTGAAATACAACGCAAATTGTCGAAACGCATTTTGCTTGAAGGCGATCCGGATTCAGCGAACCTGATAGCCGGCGTCGATTGCTCGGCTTATGGCAATACCGGTATAATGACAGGCGCGATATGCGTTTGGAATAGAGAGGAAAATACCATAACCGAAAGCGTTTATGCCGTAGTTGAAACAGATTTTCCATATATACCCGGATTGCTGGGTTTTCGCGAGATTCCGGCTTTGATCGCAGCCTTCAACAATTTACATAGTCTGCCCGAAGCGGTAATTTGCGATGGACAGGGAATTGCGCACATGCGCCGGTTCGGAATCGCATCCCATCTGGGACTGTATCTTGAGTTACCGACAATCGGCTGCGGTAAGACGAGATTGGTAGGAACCTACGATCAGCCGGGGGCATTTAAAGGTTCAAAATCAGATTTAACATACAAAGGCAGCTTTATCGGAATGGCAGTCAGAACCAGAGACAACGTGAATCCGGTATTTGTTTCACCCGGACATAAATGCAGCATCGAATCAGCGGCTAAGACTGTTCTCGCAGCCTGCACAAAATACAGGCTTCCCGAACCGATAAGAGCGGCGCATAAACTTAGCGGCGAGATACTGAGGAAAGTAAACCGCAAGGAGAATGTTTAATTGAGCGAAATAATCACAGACGCCGGCAAGGTTTTTGTCATCGTCGTTGCTGCGCCTGAATTGATTAAATCCGGAAATCACTTAACGCTGCAATCCGAGAATCAATATCAGTTAATCCCTATAAATGATATTGAGGAAATTAACAAGACCATTGCCAAAAAGAAATTCGACGTAATCGTTATCGAAGACGATATTCCCGACCTGGATCTGCTTAGCACGATAATAAAGATTCGCAGCATAGACCCCGACATATCTGTCATTCTTATTACAAACTGCAGCGAGGCTTTGGACAAAGAGGCCTATTGGAGTTTTGGAATCGATGATTGTATTAGAGCCCCGTTCAGTCCGATCGAATTAGTCCACCGCATTGCGCGAGCCATAAAAGTAAGAAGATTATCGCAAATATACAGTTCGCTGCGCCGCGAGAATAATCAACTCAGACAACTCTCACAAACGGACGGGCTTACGCAATTAGCCAACCGACGATTTTTTAACGAGGCTTTAATCAATGAGTTTATCAGAACCAAGCGTTATGGCGGTTCGTTAGGATGTTTAATGATCGATATCGATCACTTCAAGCGGATTAACGATACTTACGGGCACATGACGGGCGATATGGTTTTGAAGAATCTGGCGAAAATTATTACGAGGCGCCTCCGCAGCATCGATGTTGTCGCCAGATGGGGCGGCGAAGAGTTTGTCGTACTACTGCCGGAAACTTCACTCGAAAGCATCGAAATCGTCGCAGAAAAACTAAGGATTGCGGTTGAAAGCCATAATTTCAACGAATTAACGTCACAAAAAGAATCGGGACCTAAAAAAGTAACCATAAGCATCGGTTGTATCTCTTATCCGCATGACGGCATAGTCGAAGCCGAAGACGTGGTCGAACTGGCGGACAAAGGGCTGTATCAAGCGAAACGAACCGGCAGGAATAAAGTAGTCTATTATTTGGAGAATACCGAATAGAAATCGATAACTGTCTCAGATTTGCCACTTCAGTTACTGGGAAAAAAAATCCACCGGTAGGGCAGGCGTTCCTGCCTGCCTTCTCAACCTTGCAGGATCGCACAGGCAGGCGGGGACGCCTGTCCTACCAGAGAAGTTTATTTTCATGTTCCGTGGTAAAGCTCGCTTCATGAATAATTGCTGGGAAAATAACGTTCCCTACGCAGTCATTCCAGCGAAAGCTGGAATCCATCTTCCTTCGACGATAGCGCCAGAACCGGCATGGATTCCAGCTTTCGCTGGAATGACTG
>CAZWOY010000427.1:0-3878 GCA_964635255.1 uncultured bacterium | reverse complement strand
GGCTTAATTCAGATCTCGATCATAATCACCGGCGTAGGCCCATCGCCTACAGAATATTGTTCCACAACCGTTCCATCCACGATTTTATCGATCCGGTCCGCGCCGAAGCAGGAAACGTATATCGTATCTCCATCGGCGATCAGCCTGGTTGCGCCGTTGCCGGCTTCGATGGGATTGCCGGGACCGTTCAGGATTTCAAACGACTCTGTGTTATACCTAAACACTAATCCGGGATTTTCCTCGCCCCATTCGCCGAAAGCTGCGACGTAAGCGGTTCCGCCGGCTGCGAAGGCTAATTGCGCGGGTTTGCCGCCGATGGCGATTGTATCGGTCACGGCGTCCGTGTTTGTATCGATCGCAAGAATATTGCCGAAGACGTCGTTGTAGTTGCCGGTGCAGACGACGTGAAGCATTCCGGTTTCGGTCGATTCAAGGTACTGCGGATTCATCGGGACGTCGATGGTTTTGATGACTTCGTTCGATTCGGTCGATATAACCGAGATTGTGCCTTGAACATAGGTCCAGTCGTCGGTTTTGAAGCCCGAATTGCAGACGTAGGCTTTATCGCCGGCTA
Organism: uncultured bacterium; assembly: GCA_964635255.1. Lineage (GTDB taxonomy): Bacteria > Electryoneota > AABM5-125-24 > Hatepunaeales > Hatepunaeaceae > CAZWOY01. The sequence goes on along the minus strand of CAZWOY010000427.1, from coordinate 3,304 downwards.
TTTCGATATCGGCGGGGGACAGTCCAACCTTAATTGTGTCTTCGATCTGCATCGTTTCAATATCTACGACCGTCACCGACGTATCGGAATTGTTCGTTATGTACATTTTCCCATTTGCCGAGACGTCGAAGAATTGCGGCGCGCTGCCGGACATTAGTTCGCATCTCGACGAACTGCGGATGTTTCTTATATCGGATATATCCAATACGTTTATATCGGCGGACGCCGAATTGAGGACATAGAGCTTGTCATTATGGATGAACAAGTCGTTCGGCGTATCGCCCAGTCCTTCGATTCCGATATGAACGGTTCCCGAATCAACATCGATCAGGCTGAGATTGCCGGCGCCGTCGGCGTAGTTGGCGGTTATTAAAAACCTGCCGGATTCCGCCGGCTGGTTTGCAACCGGATTTGAATCCTCGTCGCAGCCTGTGAAAAAGGCGGCTGTTAAACAAATTGACAGGATAACGAGGGCGAAAAGCCTTCCAAAGTTTCTCATGGATTGCTCCTTTTAAAAGTTAAGCTTCTACGGTTAAACGAATTCTAAATGTTCTTCCCGGCATAGGGTCCCGCTCGACGACTCGGTAATTTTGATCGAAGACGTTATCGACCCCGAATCCGAAACTGAAATTAAATCGGTGGATAGCGGTCGAACAGGCTGTGTAAAAGTCGAAAACGGAGTAGGGGGGAAGCCCCATTCCGGCGGTGGAAATCGGGTCGAGATTCGAGGCGGTGGAATAGCGCCTGCCCGCCCATCGCACTCTGAAATGGGCGGCGCAGTTCCAATATTCCGCGCTTAAGCCTGCCGATCCGCTGTGCCGGCTGATCAAGGGCGGGACGGCGCCCCGGTTTATGTCGTCCGGCGTCGTTATTTCAGCGTCTTTGAAAGCGTAGTTTCCCGATAATTCGACATGTTCGTCCATGATTTTCGCGCTGCCCGAAAACTCGATTCCTCTGACGTCCACCGCGGTCTCATTGTCGGGATAATATTTCCCGAATGAATTCCTTTTCCACACAATCATATTTTCAAGATCTCGATTGAAGCCGGAGACGATAAAATCCCAGTCGATAAGTCCTTGTCCGGCGTCGCTTAAATGAAAATTTGCGAGGTGCGATTCGCCGTTTTCCGGCTGCAGATTTTTATTGCCGGTGGAGTAAACGTTTTCGACGGTGAACAGCGCATTGAACGGAGGCGCAGAGAACGTTTTTCCCCATCCGCCGCTTACTGTCGCGTCCATCCCTAAAAATCTCCTGTTGAGCGACAGCATAATGTCGGGATTCAGATATGAATAGTTCCGAACGTCTTTGTTGAAAACCCAGTTCCGGCTTAAACCGCCGTCGATTCGGAAATTGAGGCTCGATATGGGAATGCGTTTCGAAGCCGCTAAGGATATTTCATAAACGTCCCTTTCCGCCGCCCCAAATTCGACGCCGCCGACGACCGTCCGGTCACGCAGCAAGTCTTTTCCCTTATAAATATCTCTTTGGAATGAAAAGCCGATTTTCGCATCGAATGGAAAATGATCGAGCGTCGTATTCGAATCAAATCCGCAGCGGACGCCTTTCTGTTCGGCGTCTTCCGGGTTGTGCGGAAAAATTTCGCCGGTTTCGGGATGAACCTGGATTCTCGGATTACGGTAATGTTGTTTATACTCGGAATAATAGACGGCGCTGGAATTGGAGATCGCTCGCCAGGCAAATTTGTTATGCGCCCTGAAAGACGTTCGGCGCCTGTTCAGTTTCGCCGCCGGAGAAGGCGTCAGATATATTAAGCCCGGCGCCCCTTGGCTGGACTGGCTGTAATAGACGCCGGCGGTAAATTGTTGGGAAATGACCGAGCTTTTCTCCAGTCTGATTTTAACGTTGGCGTTCGATCCGGCGGACTGATTGTTGAATCTTATAAATTCCTCGTCATTATCTTCAATCCGGTATTTAAAGTCGCCTTTGTTATAACGGTTCGAAAAAGCGGCTGAAGTTTTAATCCGGTCGAACTCCTTTGTAATGGAGATATTGCTTTCATAATCCGTAAAGCTGCCGTATTGAACTGCGGCGTTCAGCCATCGGTTTTTATCCGAGTTCGTATAATCATCCGTTCGCAGGTGAACCGAACCGCCGTAGCCCGAATGCTGGATTACGACCGATTCCAAAGTTGACAGGTCTATCCGATCGAGGCTGGCTTCCCCGGTTCCGGCTTCGTTCAAGGGAATGCCGTCGAGGTCGATATTAACGGCGCGGGACGGCGAGCCGCGCAGCGAAATCCGAACGGAGCCGCGCCCTTCAAGGACGGCTACGCCGGGAGCGTCCTCCAGCGCTTGCGCTAATGTGTGTGCGCCTTTTCGTTCCCAATCTTTTTTTCTTATGATAAAGGTTTGTTTCGAATCGGGAGTGAATTTGGCTTGAGGGACGAAGACTTCAGCGTCCGGCAGATCGACAGGCTTGGTCTTCATGATAATGTGAACAAACGGGCTTGAACCTTGCGAATAGGAAACCTGCGCGATCTTGGCGGTTTCGTAGCCGACATGCGTAGCCGTAAGCGAATATTCTCCGAAGGCTAAGCCGGATAGCGCAAACCTGCCCGAAGCGTCGGAAACGGCGGCGTCATTGGTTTCCAGGACTTCAACGTGCGCCCTGGATATGGAAGCGCCGGTCGTATCGGTAACGACGCCGGAAATGGAGACGTCCACCCGCGCCAAAGCGGCGTGGAATGGCGTCCACAAGCAAACCGCCAAAGCGGCGGCAAGTATTTTTAAACCAAAAAAAATACCCGCTTCGAGAGAACGAGCGGGTAAAACTTCTATGCGCATGGCATTTCCTCGCCCCGAAGGATTAAACCACAGCAGCGACGGGTCTTCTGACTTTCGCTTCAACCTCCGGCGAAGCCTTCCCAGTGGAATCGCATCAACATTTCATTAAATGATACAATCCCATCCAGTGGCGGTTTTTCGCCTTCGTCAGCGATTACAGCGGCGGGGAGCCGTCCTCGACTTACACGAGGTTCCCACTCCGGTCTAAGTCCGGAGTCGTCGCTTGCCTATGTTTATGAAAATATTTAAAACGAATTAGAACCTGTGTGTCAGACATCCAATATCTCTTTTCCTAACACGCACATTGTCTGCACATTGCACATTGTCTGCACATTGTCTGTGTGCCTTTGGCAGCTTGCTGCCAAAGTTTATATTCTATCTGTTCTGTAAATAACAATCACTGCGGACTTATAAGTAAAAACTTGCTTTGCAAGCAAAGCAAGGCACACATTCCAAGTGACACATTCCAAGTGACACATTCCAAGTGACACATTCCAAGT
>CAZWOY010000426.1:0-3898 GCA_964635255.1 uncultured bacterium | reverse complement strand
AGTCTGCTAAAGGCAGACTCGCAATGACACTTTTTTCTGCACGTAGTAATAACCAATCTTACCCTAACTAATCAACCTCCGAATCCCCTCGATAATCCGGCTTTCGTTTGCGCTTTCGGCTTCCATCGAATCCATTCTAATCAACTCCGGTCTTTCTTTCAACAGTCCCGATTTCTCGATATATCTCTCAACCGCCGTTTTCGCAGATCCCGACCAGGAATTTTTCGCTACCGTTATGCCTACGCGGCTTGCATATTGAAGGATTTTTTTCATCTCTTCGATGGCTTTCTTGCCTTCCTCGTCCCAATCGTCGCCGTCGGTGCCGTGAAAAACATAAATATTGTAATCGCGCATCAACTGCTCATCGTAAACGATCTTGTTCACCAGTTCAAAAGCCGGCGCGATAGCCGTCCCGCCGGCGACCTGCGAATTATGATACGTATAAAAATCCTTTACTTCTTTCGCATTCGTATCGTGCAGAATAAAACGAGTCAATACATTGTTTCGGTACTGATACATCAGCCAGCTATAGATAAACAAATGCTGCGCAGCGACCACTTCGGTTGGCTTGCCGTGCATCGATCCCGAATAATCGCGAACGAAGAATACAACCGCCTGCGATTCGAAATCCTTTTCCTTGCTCAGAATTCGAAATATCTTATCCTTGGGATTAATCAGCATGTCATCCGGCGAAACCGCTTGATCTTCCTTGATATTCCCAAGCACGATGTTCGATTTCACAATCCGGCGCAACGTTTCAATCTTGTCCAGCACCTGCCCGAAGCCACGATTGCGGTCGGTGAGATCATAAGTATATTTAGTAAGCGAACGCTTTTTGCCCTTCTCCTTCAGATTAGGCAGTTGGAACTTCTCGGTCAGAACCTTGCCCAGGTCGAAAGCGTCCTGGCTGATATCGTGTTCGCCGCCTTCGCCGTGACCTGCGCCCTGTCCTTCGCCTTCGCCTTCCTGCGGTTCGGCTTCCTGTTCGCCGATAACTTCGCCTTCTTCGCCCTCGCCGGAGCCGCCGGTCGATTGCTCGTCTTCCGTGATCGAGTTATCGTGCATAAATTTCGGCTCGGTCGTGGTCGGCACGATAACGATCCGATCTTTTTTGTCCTTACTCGGCTTCACAATCCTGCCAATCCTGATCCGTCTTGGGAATCCGTCCTTCTCGCGCTGTTTGTCGCGTTCGAGGAGCTCTTCCAGGGTTTGCAGCGAGGTAACCGCGTTCTGGTGAGCCGGTTCGAGATCCTGCAGCGCTTCAAGATCATAGTAATCGTAAACGCCCGCCAAATATCCGTCGAAACTGTACGGATCGAACTTATCGTTGAGGGCTTCTTCTTCCGCCGCGAATTCCCGCTTGATCGCCTCTTCCTGTTCGGGACTTAAGCCCTGTTCGCGCAGCTCCTCTAAGTATTTCAAAGCTCTCTTATTCATAATGCATCATCCGTTGTGGGCGTTTAAGCGGCGTCTTCCTGCGTGCAGAAATATTCGATCGTTTTCTTGGCGCAGGTCGAGCAATAACCGAGTTTGTTGACCATCGTGTCGAGCATCCGGTTGTAGAGCTTCAGGTTCTCTTCGTTCGTCCGGTTTGACAGCGCTCCGACAAGACTGCCCGCGCCCGCGACGTCGGATTTTAAGCGCACGTCGGTTACCGCCCGCACGAGATCGTTGTTGTCCATGAAATCGTAATTCGGATCCTGAATCATCTTTTGACCGTAGATCTTGGAGATCGTGTTGCGGAAGCTTTGCTTCTGTTCGTTCGTTTTCAGCCCCAGTCTCGATTCGACGCTGTTAATGAACGATTCATCGATCTTAATCGAGATGACTTTACCCGTCTGCGGATCTTTGTAGGTCCAGATTTTATCCGATCCGAGGTTCTTGGCGTCGATTCCGATAATCATATTGACGTAGTTCATGACGTCCTTCTCAATCGCCGTCGGCTCGTCCATATAGGCGTTGAAGATCGCCGTCATGATGTTCTTGCGATGCAGTCCCTTCGCGGTTTTCAGGTCGTTGAAGTATTTCGTCCGGTCGTTCGGATCCTGCACATAGTCGAGAATGACCGTTTCAAGCGTCTTAAAGATATCCCCGGCGTACATGCATTTGCCTTCCTGCGTTTCGCTGCGTTCGAGCAGAATCTGCACCGCGCGTCCGAGGTTTCTGTGTCCGAGACCTTTCTGCCCAAACCGTTTGGTTATGTCCGGATCGCTGTTCAGATCGCTGATGACCTCGGCTAAGGTTTTAATGCTTTTTTCACCTGCGACTTCGCCGGCGGCGAGTTTCATCATCTCGACCGGAGTCAATTTATCCGACGGCGGCATGCGCGTCAGGATAACAGACACTGAAAGAGCGTAGTTTAAATTCGGATCGATGTGCAGCTCTTCGCTGGCAAACGTCGTCTTCTTATGGCTGCCGACCGCATAGTCCGTCAACTGCATCTGCAGCTTGTAGTTGGTGTTATGCGACATATAGGTCAACCGGCAGCGGTCAACAATCGGCGCTTGTTCTTTCTCTTCAAGGAACCGGGCAAATTCCGAGTTATTACTCGTAGCGATCACCAGCGTATCGAGCGGCCATTTGAAACCTTCGATTTCGATAGTCCGGTTTTGGATCACGCCCAGGTAAACCTGAACAAGGTCGCGCTTATTCTTGAAAATCTCATCGGCGAAGTGAATGCCGCCCCCGGCGACTCTGGCTAAAGCTCCGCGCCTCAGGTCGAACCGGTATGGATTCTGCGTATCGGTAATATGCAGCAGGCGCGTGATCGATTCATCGCCTAACAGATCGACCGCAGACGATGTAATTTTATCCTTGGCGGCGTACTTGCCGGTCAATGTTCCGCGCGACTCGCTGATTGGAACCTCGACTATCTCGATAAAGCCCTTCATCTTTTCGACGTCGCCGTCGCAGTGTTCCCTGATCTGATTGAATATGTAATCGCTGCACGCGCCCAGAGGGCGGTAGTTTTCATAGAATTGATCGATCTGCTTGTTCTTCGCGCCTGACTTTGAGAGATATTCCTGGTTCTTATCCGTGGTTCCGAACAGGTTCATCGCTAAAATCATCGGATCTTCCAGGGTTTGCGATTCGATGAACGTAATCTTTCCATAACCGCCGATTTTATCAAGATTCTTAAATCGGAATGTATATCTTTTATTCTCAGGCTGCGATATAAAGTCACGATAGATGCCGTTGAGATAATCGACAAAGAAAGTCTTTCCGTTCCCCGGTTCGCCGATGAGAACGAACGCCATTTCTTTGGAAGACCCGCCTTCGGAAGCGTCCTTCACAAAGGAAACGAAACTGTTGATCTCATCGAACATCCCGATGATATGCTTTTTGCCCTGCCGGAAAACTTTAAAATCATAAGTTGACCGTCCGTTAACGGTAGCTTTGCCGATCATTTCCGGATCGGCTAAAATCATCCGCGTAATTGCCTGAAAAGCGTTTTCAAATCGACGCTTCCCACCGATTACATTCTTAACGTGAAAATCCAGGCTCTTTTCATCGACGTTACTCTTAGTCTGAGTAGCTGGCATTATGGTTCTCCCTGGTGTATTGAAAGGTATGTTTTGCGAATTTGTCCTACTGCTTCTAAAAGGTTAAATGTATAGCGACGAGGGAAAGTTTCAAAAGTATGAAGCGGGAATTTTTTTACCGGGGGAATAAATAGTTTGCGTTTTGGCTGTAAGTATATCTATTATATGGTTTATATTACCATGTGTAATAAATAGTGTACACATTACAAAAACTCGTTCCCACACTCCCGCGTGGGAACGAGTTGCGGCTTATTACTACGTGCATGAAAAAGTGTCATTGCGAGTCTGCCTTTAGCAGACGAAGCAATCTCCTGACGTCTTGATATTGCATAGTATTCCTCATCAAGCGGATTCCG
>CAZWOY010000425.1:0-3905 GCA_964635255.1 uncultured bacterium | reverse complement strand
CAAAACAACTGATCTCCCAAAAGATAAAACTATTTTATGCGCTTATTAATAATATATAAGGCCGATATGCATTCCCACGCTGGAGCGTGGGAACGAGTCGGTAATTTGTACACTATTTGTTGCACATTGTAATAACTGCAGGATCGAAACGGCGCATGAACGGTCTATAGCGCTATCCTGCAACATCCGTGGTATCGGCTGGGAGGCTGATCTCTTTCTCTTCCAGCATTTTTTCCGCCTGTTTGTCCTTGACCGTGAACGGTATCCAGTCCTGTTCTTCGGGTATCTGGCTGACTTCGCCGGTTATAGGATTCATGAATAGGGTCGATACGCCTTCGGGGCGGGGGAAACTGCGGGCGGGTTCGCCGGCGGTGGCTCTCTGCATGAAGTCTATCCAGATGGGAGCCGCGCCGACCGCGCCGACTACGCCTACATTGCCTTGAAGGTACATTGGACGGTTGTCGTCGCAGCCTACCCAGACTACGCAGACGATCGAAGGCGTCGCGCCGCAGAACCAGGCGTCCTTGAAATCGCTCGACGTGCCGGTCTTGCCGATTATGTCGCCTTTCATGCCGCGCCTGCGAACGATAACGCCCGTGCCGTCGTCGATTACTCCGCGCATCATATCGATTAATATATAAACCGTCTCCTGAGCGAACCGCGTTTCAGGAGCGGTAAGATTTTCGTACAAAAGGTTCCGGCTCTGCCCTTCGATGCGTTTAACAAAATGCGGATCGATCACCACTCCTTCGCGGGCGATTGTCGAATACGCTTTCGCCATTTCAAGCGGCGTAATCTCCTGCGCGCCCAAAGCGAGCGACAACAGCGGTTCAAGCTTAACGTCCATCCCCAGCCGGCGCGCGGTTTCAACGACTTCATAGGGGGTCACTTTATAAATCAACTGCGCCGCAATCGTATTGATCGATTTCATCAAGCCATATTTGACCGTAACCGGACCGCGGAATTCATTATCGAAATTATTAGGCTTCCAAACCCGCCTTTTATCGATGGGAAGTTCGATTTTCTCATCGATTAAAACCGTTGCCGGAGTAACGACGCCTTTCTCGATAGCGGTGAGATAAACGATCGGCTTAAAAGCCGATCCGGGATGGCGCGGCGCGTGCAATACGCGGTTGAACTGCGTTTCGCTGTGGTTGTGACCGCCGACCATGGCTAAAATCTGACCGGACGCCGCTTCAATAGCGACCAAAGCGCCTTCGAGCCGGGTATCGACTTCTTCCGGCAGCGGTCTCAGCCGTTCTTTAAGCTGGGCGATTCCGGTTTCGACGGCTTCCTCAGCATAAGCCTGCAGCAAGGGATCAAGCGTAGTCGTGATTTTGACGCCGCCATAGTTTATGGCGTCCTTGCCGATCTTGCCGCCGGCGAATTCGAGGGCGTAATCAAGCGGATATGAAGCCGCTTTACGCGGTATAGGCTTCCGATTCAATTCTACCGGAACGAGCATGGCGCTGTCCATCTCCGCTTCGGTAATCATATCGTTCGCGACCATCCTTTGCAGTGCCAGAGCCTGCCGCTCTTTAGCGCCTTCAAAATTATGAAGCGGATTCAGGCGCGACGGGGAATTGGGCAGACCGGCTAACATCGCCGCTTCATGCAGTCCCAGTTCAGAAGCGTGCTTGTCGAAGTAAGTCAGCGCAGCGTTTTCGACGCCGTAGGAATATCTGCCGAAATAGACGAGGTTGGAATAGACCTCAAGGATTTCCGCTTTGGTGAATTTATCCTCGATGGCAAAAGCGGCAAGAGCTTCCAGCAGCTTTCGCTTCCATGACCTCTCGAAAGTAAAAAACAGGTTCTTCGCAAGTTGCTGTGTGATAGTGCTGCCGCCCGGACCTCCGCCGATTGTGACCAGGTTATAATAGAGCGAGCGAGCGGTGGCGATAATATCCACGCCGTAGTGATCGTAGAATCTTTTATCCTCAACGGCGACTATAGCGTTTTGAAAATGCGGCGAAACCTGATCGAGCGAAACGTAATTCCTGCCGCCGATGCTGGTTATGAGTTCGCCGTCGCGGGCGTAAACCTCCGTCGGAGGCGAACTCGCCAATAGTTTCAGATCATCGGGCAGCTTCGGAATGCGGGGCGCAAAGGCGAAGAACAGAGCCAACCCGATAATGGCAAAGAAAACCAGAACTCCGGCGATGAAATATAAAAGACTACGAAACACTAAAACGATCCTCCCGCATCAGGTTTGCCCGTTTTTGCATCGGGATTCAGCGCTGATAGAAGCGGTTTAATGTTTTCCCTGTGAACCGGGTAGATAATGTTTTGGTATCCCCCGCTCCCTAAAGATTCAAAACCGATATAAATAAAATCCTTCGATTCCGCTATCGCACTCAGTCCAACCTGTGTGACCGGTTTCTCAATGTTCAGTAATACTTCGGGATCCAGAATTTTTTTCTGTTTTTCGACGGGCAGGTTGAAATAGGCTTCAAAAAAAGCGTCGCCGCTATGAAACTCGCCGGTATTTTCGAAAACTTCGCTCAGTCTGCCGGCTGTAACCTTCCCAAACATTTTCGCCGCTTCCAGCAGATCGCTGCTAATTGGGACGCTTTTTATTATACGGTTGCGCGAATCGATCAGATAAAAAACGATGTTTTGGTCTTTGCGCCAAATTGTGCACCGCTGCCAGGTATCGCCTCGGTAGAGATTTGCGACCTCGGCTTGAGAAATCATGTAGGACTGGAGCTTGGAAGGAAAAGAACGGTAAAGCTCGATAAATTTCGAGGGAGTAACCGGCACTCCGACGCCGTCGGGCAGTAAATCGAACAGCTCGGTGAAGTTTTCCGCCAGTTCAACCTGACGGCTAAGGCGCGTGGTTGCGGCGGATTCCTCTTCCATTTTACGGATAGCCTGCCGGGACGCCAGCTCTTTTTCCCAGTAAGTGCCCCAGGCTTCTCTGCCGCTGTTGCGCCAATTAAGATAAGCTCCTGCGGATTTTTCGGCGAAATGGGTAAAATAATCGACAATGCCTGCGCTGATAAAAAGCGCTACTATAATCAACGGCGGCAATAACGAGGTTCGCTTTTTTTTCGGCGCTTTTTTGGTCTTATTATTAGCCTTTGGCTGTTTCCGTTTGGCTGCGCTTCGTTTTTTTCGCGGTGTCGGCGTCTTGAAATCTCCGAAATATCAGGCGTATTTATCGATCATTTCTTGAATTTTCGGCTTGAAAACAACGCCGACTATCCGCTCTTTTTCTTCGCCGTCTTTGAACAGCAGCAGCGTAGGTATCGAAGTGACCTGGTACTTTTGCGCGATCGGCAGATTATCTTCGACCAGTTCAAGCTTACAGACTTTTGCTTTTCCGGCGTTTTCATCCGCAATCTGCGTAACTACAGGACTAATCATTTTGCAGGGAGCGCACCAGTCCGCCCACATATCGACTAAAACCGGCTTATCTGATTTGAGAACTTCATCCTCGAAATTTTGAGCATTTAGGACTACTTCATTTTCAGGCATTTGTGTTCCTTGTTTTTAATGTAAGGCTTAGGTTGCATCTTCGAAAAATATGCGAAAGGGATATGGCTGTCAGCCAATTATCCATAAATTTCTTATGCAATAAAGAATCTAACTTACAAAATGCTGATTCTCAACATAGAGGGCGTGATATTTCTTTTCCTTTTCATTTTCATTAAAGAGCGCCGCTGAGCGAAATAAAAAGGTTTTCTTTCCTAACTTGAAGATTATTACTACGCGCAGAAAAAAGTGTCATTGCGAGTCTGCCTTTAGCAGACTAAGCAATCTGCTAACATCTTGACAATGCCGGTATTGCGCTAATGTTAGCAAAACAACTGATCTCCCAAAAGATAAAACTATTTTAGGCGCTTATTAATACTACGCGCAGAAAAAAGTGTCATTGCGAGTCTGCCTTTAGCAGACTAAGCAAT
>CAZWOY010000424.1:0-3907 GCA_964635255.1 uncultured bacterium | reverse complement strand
TACTTAACAATATGAGGTCGATATGCATTCCCACGCAGGAGCGTGGGAACGAGGTAATGCATTCCCACGCAGGAGCGTGGGAACGAGGTAAAATGTCGCACAAGAGTGTTCGCGCTGCTTTAGTACTGTTCGTAGAACATTCTTCCCCAATCCGTCTTTCTGAACTCCTTGAGGACCCTGCTAATGTTTACAGGATACCAAACATAATCATGATAGAGGAAAGATGCAATAACGAAAATGTTTACCAGCGGCGTGTGGAAAAAAAGCTTTTGAATCTTTTTCAGAGGTCCGAACCAGATATAATCGCCGACGAGACTGGCGAAGTTGTCGCCGACGCTGAAATTCCAGCTTTCGCCGGAGACGTCGTCGCCCGTTAATTTAATATCGCGCACGTCGCCGATTCCTAAGCCTTCGTTGTGAGCCATTTTGATATAGCCGATTTTCATCGGATCGAAGCCCATCAGTTTCGCGGCTACGGCGTCAATCGCAACCTGATCTTCGGAAGCCAGCATGACGTCCTTCTTGACCGGTTTCATTGTCCGCGGACCGGGTCCGTCGCCGGCGTGAGTTCCGTCCATTACCGCGAAAAGTCCGGTATGGATCTCTTTCTGCACGATAAGCAGATCCGCCAGCGTCCGGTGAATATAGGAGTGCGAATAATGCCGGCGCGTGTTCAGCAGTCCGCCGAAAGCGTTTTTCATAGCTCCGGTTGTGGTCGTGTATATATGGCACTTGATCGTCGGCAGGTGGACGATGTTTGTTCCTTTAAACTCTTTTGGGATAAGGAAACCTTCGGGATAAACTTTGTCCAACGCCGGAACGGGTTTCTTTGGTTTATATAATTCCCAGGCGACGTGGTTTGGATCGAAATTGTTCTTTTCAGGTATCTGATATTTTTTGTAAACGCCTGCCAGCCGGTTCTCACGATTGCCTTTCTCAGCCTTGGTTACTACCGTTCGATTATGAATCGCCACTTGATCTTCAAAGCCATGTTCCTTTAAGCCAAGAATCGTTCCTTCGAGTTGCCAGGGCGTCGTATTTGCCGATGGGTAGAACAGATGCCATGAAATGTTGTCCTTTAGGATTGTCCGGCTCTTTCTGTCCAGAGCTTTCTTAACTCCCGCCAGATCCATCAGGCGGGGTATATCCTCAAGAACGGTTTCCGGTTTAGTGCGTATCGCTGAGACTATCGCTTTTTTCATTCGTTTTCCATCTTTTCATGCAACAAAAGCCACTCTTTTACCGCTAAACCGCCGCCGAATCCTCTTAGTTTCCCGTTTGCGCCAATTACACGGTGGCAGGGAATAATAATGGGCAGTGGATTTCTGCCGAGCGCATTGCCGGCGGCGCGCGCGGCGTTCGGTTTGCCGATTGCGGCTGCCAATCCGCCATAAGTCACAGTTGATCCTGCGCCTATTCTTCGCGTCGCATCCCAGACCGATCTATCGAAATCAGAACCTTCAAGGATAAGCTCTCTCCGCCAATCACGAAATTTTCCCAGGAAATAATCTTCGATGAAACCTGCCGCTTCGAATAAGACGGGATAGATTTCCTTACTGGGATATTCTGTTTGAAAATCGGAATCAGATGGCTTTACATTAGGAAAACACACCCGCTTGATAAAATTATCGACGCATTCGATATGCATTAATCCTATCGGAGTTTCAAGTTCGGCGGTTTGCCTCTCGCCGTTAAACGCAACTTTCACTTTTTCCCCTCGCTAACCTTGGTATGGCTGCGTCCAGCCGTTGTCGAGTCCGTATTTTTTCAGCAATCGGCATGCTTTCCGGTAATCGGAAACCGTGATCCGGTCCTTTAGCTGCGCGTAGGTAGAAGCGCGGTATGCCGGGAAATACTGGCTCATTAAAGATAGATACGTTTCCTTTGAGATTTCCTGGGCGATGAATCTTAGAACCTCTCCCGTTCCCGATAGATCGTGCGGCAGCACAAGATGCCTTATCAGCAATCCCTGAACGGCGATATCATCATCGTCCAATTGCAGAACCCCGACCTGTCGCTGCATTTCTTTCAACGCCGCTCGGTTGTGTTCGACGTATTCCGGAGCGTTCGAGACTTTTTTCGCGCTTTCGTCGCTGCTGTATTTCGAATCGGGCATATAGACGTCGATTATGCCATCCCACAGCTTTATCATTTCAAGCGATTCATAGCCGCCTGAATTGTAAACCAGCGGAATATTCAATCCGCGTTCGTAAGCTAAGATCAAGCCTTCGAAAATCGAAACCGCCTGATGCGTAGGGGTTACGAAATTGATGTTGTGCGCGCCCTGTTTTTGGAGCAGCAGGCATTTGTGCGCGAACGTTTCAAGATCGAGCGAGTTTCCGTGGTTGTATTGGCTGATCGGGAAATTCTGGCAGAATTTACATTGCAGGTTGCAGCCGGTCAGAAAAATCGTCCCCGATCCGCGGAAACCCGATATCGGAGGTTCTTCGCCAAAATGAAGATTAGCGCTCGAAATCATGGGTCCATACCCGATCTGGCAGATTCCAAGTTCGCCGCTTAATCTATCGACTTCGCAATTGCGCGGACACAGCCGGCAGTTGCGCGCCAGATCGCGCACCCGGCTCAGCCGCGACTTCATAATCTCAACTTTTTTCTTCGGATCGTTAATCACAATAAATCGAATAAATCTTGCTCGCCCAAAATGAAAAAAGGCTGCCCTGTTATAAATTATACGGGCAGCCCTGCAGTGCCACCTCCCTGATTTGAACAGGGGACACACGGATTTTCAGTCCGTTGCTCTACCAACTGAGCTAAGGTGGCGCAAAAAATATTAGATAATCATTATAACGGTTTAATAGCTTCGATGCAAGAGAAATTCTAAAATTTGAAAGCGTTTAAGTGAAAAATTTGATTAAGCAATTAACGAGCTTTGCGCTAAAATCCAAATGTAGAATTATCCAATCCGCCCGGCTCCGAAACGCCATCCATTTGTTTGATAAATTCAGCCAGAGGCGTTGCCTGCAAATGCCTTATATCATCGTTCTGATAACTTACCGTCCATTCTTCTGAAAGCACGCACCAGGTTCTGTTTTCGATAACAAATTCCGGTTTGAGCTCGATAGCGTCCGGTTTGCACAGGATGACTTTATTATGCTGCCAGAACGCCTCAACCGTATTCTGTTCCCACCAGTCTTTAACTGGATATTTCATAATTTCTTTGGGTTTATGAAAAGGAACTTGACCAGGATTCAGATGAAAGCCTTCGGAACCTTCATCGTGAATTTCCACCGGGTGATCGCCTTGCAGTTTTTTGCCCAATCGGATCACGGCGCGTCGTATGGCGATATCCTGGAGATGGGCGGATTTGGCTTCTTGTATTGTATAATCCAATCCGCTCTCAATGTTGGATTTCGCGTTATCGTAAACCTCCGAAGCGGTTTTGCACAGCCATTCCAGATCATTCGGATTTTCTTTGAAATAGACATAGTACGCTTCTTCGTACAACGCCAAAGCTTCGGGGCGATCGATGATTTTCCCTTCATATTTCCAACCTTGAGCCCAGTTGTTTTTCCCGAATATCTGATCGAAACGCTCTCTTTTTTTCATGGCTTCAGCCGCTGAAGGGCGGACAATGCCCTCGATAATTGTCCAGTTATCTATCATTTCCCGCGTCAACCCTTCGCCGGTTCGATAATTTCCTATCGGAGGCAGAGCAGGTGGATTTTGCCAATTAACTTTCGCCATTTTTGAAAGTCCTTCTGTTTTGTTCCCTTATTAATACGTATTTCATAGTGATTTTTCAATGTTTAATGAAAATGTGCGCAAAGGATCGGTAGAATAGGAGAATTTCCTTTGTTAACGGGTATATAGAATAGGGATTGTTATTACTGCGTGCAGAAAAAAGTGTCATTGCGAGTCTGCCTTTAGCAGACTAAGCAATCTGCAG
>CAZWOY010000423.1:0-3910 GCA_964635255.1 uncultured bacterium | reverse complement strand
CGCCTTCCAATGCATGTTCAAAATAATCTAAAGCTTCTCTATACTCCTCATTTTCATAATGTTCCAATCCCTTTCTAAACGCCTTTTCAGGCGTAATATCACAGCTTGTAAGAACAAGCGCCAAAAGCGGTATTAAAAAAACAATCCAGTTTTCTTTTTGCAAAATATAAGCTCCTGATTTACAATTCCCGGTAAAATAGATTTAACCGCCAAGGTTCAAAGAACTCAAAGCAGCTCGGATATGCTTATCCTGATTACAGCGATTTTCATGTACTTCGCGCTATCGTTTCAGCAGGTTCGAATCGAACCTCCCTGCGGTCGCCTGGTAAATCAAAATACCAGCCGCAACTGCGAGATTAAGAGACTCGCCTTTGCCGGAGCCGGGAATTTTCACGAAATGATCGCACAAATTTAACACGTCGGGATCAATACCGTGACTTTCACTGCCGACGATCAAAATGCGTGAGCCTTTTGAGTCGATTCGTATATCGGCAGTTTCTCCATGCGCCACCGCCGCCCAGATTTTCGCTCCGCCTGATTTGAAATCCCTCAGTTTCACAGGCAAGTCTTCCACCTGCCTTACCGCTAATCTGAAGGACGCGCCCATAGCCCCCCTTAACGTCTTCGGACTGAAGGGATCAACCGAATTCTTCCCCAGCCAGATTTCATCGACGCCAAAATAATCCGCCGTTCGGATTACGCCTCCTAAATTGCCGGGGTCTTGAATTAATGGGATTGTTACTATCAACGAAAACGGGTCCTTCGGACTGCGATAGATAAAATCCGGTTGGGGCGCAACGGCAATAACGCCCGGCGGCGTATCCATCGAACTTATTTGCCGCATCAGTCTTTCGCTGATACGGCGGGACATGGCGGAAGTCGCCTCTAACTGCGCAATGAGATATGGATTTTCTTTCTTTGCCGTTTCCGTAAACCAAACGGCTTCAAAAGGATGCATAACAGCGACAGCTTCTTCAATGAGCTTGAATCCTTCAAGCAGGATACCTTTCACACCATGCAGCATGTCGCGACGCTTGCCCCAGTTAAGGCGTTTTTTTTCACCGGCGGACAGTTTATTTGGATTCGGTCCGCCAATATGTTTTTGATTGGATTTATCTGAATCTATGCGGCGCGAAGATATCAAATCAGCTATTCACCAAGAATCTGAATTACAATCCTGCGATTTCGAGGCCGGTTGTCGAAGTCAGCCAATACTACCTGCTGCCAGGTTCCCAAGATCGGTTTACCGTCCTTGAATGGAATTGACAACGATGGCTTAAACAGGGAGGCGAGCAAATGAGCGTAGCCGTTCCCATCATGCCAGGTTTTATCGTGTTCGTAAGTGACGTTTCGCGGAGCTAATTTCTCGCAAAATGCCGGCAGATCCTTTAATAATCCCGGCTCGTATTCGATAGTCGTAATTCCGGCTGTCGATCCGGGGACGAATACGGTCAGCAAACCGTCGCTTAGTCCGCTGTTTTTTAAAACTCCGGTTGCTTCTGAGCTGATATCGATGAGATCGGGAAATCCGTTCGTGTCCACCGAGATTGTTTCAATGTGATTTTTCATAATCTGAATTATTGGTTAAAATATTTTTTCAGCGCTTCCAGATACATTACAATATTGTAATCTAAACCGATTATGTAGTGCATAACCACCCTGTAGATATTACTGTTAATCTCGCCGAACTCGGTCAAGGTCACCAGACAGCCTTCCGATATGGGCATTAATTCTATCTGCCATCTACCCTGAATGATTCTACTCCGATCCGCTGATTCGAGTACAAACTTCCTTTTGGGATCGATATGCACAGTGGTAAAACTCAAAACCTGATCATGCTTGTCATACTCCCGCCAGACAGTATGACCAGCCCGTTGGGAGACAATTTCGACTCTTTCGATGTTCGGACGCCAGGAACTGTAATCCTTGAAATCGAGCAGCGCCGCCCAGACAGAGTCCACCGGTTGATAAATCTCAATCGTTTTTGAAACCTCATGCGTTTTAGGCAGATAGTGACCGATCGTGGCAACAATCCAGACTAAAACCAGCAGAAAAAATGCCGTAAGAAACAACGCTTTAACAATTTTACCCATAAGCTTGTTACTTCCGCATTAAGATTTCATCATCGGAATTTTTACTCCAAATTTACGCGCAGTATTTACAGCCTCGTCATAACCGGCGTCAACGTGCCGGATAACGCCAGTGCAGGGATCGTTCCACAGCACTCGCTGCAGCCTGACCGCCGCTTCCGGGGCGCCGTCGGCGACAATCACCTGCCCGGCGTGAAGCGCATAGCCAATGCCTACTCCGCCGCCATGATGATAGGATACCCAACTCGCGCCTGAAACCGCGTTTACCAATGCATTCAGGATCGGCCAATCCGCCACGGCGTCCGTACCGTCCTTCATAGCTTCCGTTTCTCTATATGGCGAAGCCACCGAACCGCAATCCAGATGATCCCTGCCGATGACAATCGGAGCTTGAAGTTCGCCGGATGCAACCATTTCGTTAAACGCCACGCCGAGCTTATTGCGTTCGCCTAAGCCGAGCCAGCATATTCGAGTCGGCAATCCCTGAAATCTAACCTTTTCACCCGCCATTTTAATCCACCTAATCAAAGCCTCGTCTTCGGGAAACATCTCGATTACTTTTTGATCGGTTTTATATATATCTTCAGGATCGCCGCTGATGGCAGCCCAGCGGAAAGGTCCCTTGCCTAAGCAGAACAACGGTCTGATATATGCCGGCACGAAACCGGGGAAATCGAATGCATTTTCAACTCCGGCATGTTCATGCGCCATAGCGCGCAGATTATTGCCATAGTCGAACGTGATCGATCCACGCTCCATTAAGGTGAGCATATCCTGCACATGCCTGCCCATTGTCTGATAGGAACGCTTAATGTATTCATCGGGATCTTTTTTGCGAAGTTCCAAACCTTCTTGATAGGAACAGCCCACAGGAAAATAGCCGTTTAGTTCATCATGAGCGGAAGTCTGGTCGGTAAGAACTTCCGGAACGATATCTCGCTCAATAAGCCTGTCCAGCAATTCGACCGCATTGGCGAGAACGCCTATTGAAAGAGCTTGTTTCTTATTCTTTGCGTCGAGCGCAAGATCGATCGCTTCATCGATATTTTCCGTTGAACGGTCGAGATATTCTTTATCCAGCCTTCGTTTGATTCGTTCCGGATCGACTTCGGCCACTAATGCGACGCCTTCGTTCATAGTAATCGACAATGGTTGAGCGCCGCCCATGCCGCCCAATCCTGCAGTAACCGTAAGCGTTCCTTTTAATGATCCGCCAAAATGTTTGTTTGCCAATGAAGCTAACGTCTCATAAGTGCCTTGAAGAATGCCTTGGGTTCCGATATAGATCCAGCTTCCGGCTGTCATCTGTCCAAACATGATTAAGCCCTGGCGTTCTAAGCCGCGGAAATATTCCCAGTTCGCCCAGTGAGGCACGAGATTCGCATTTGCAATTAGGACTCGCGGAGCGTTCGGATGGGTCGGAACTATTCCAACCGGCTTCCCGGATTGAACCAGCAGAGTTTCATTTTCTTCCAGTTTCATCAGGCTTTCGACAATCGCGCCTGCCGCTTCCCAACTGCGCGCCGCTTTTCCGGTGCCGCCGTAAACGATTAATTCATCCCGGTTTTCGGCAACTTCCGGATCGAGATTATTCAGCAGCATCCTGATTGCCGCTTCCTGTATCCATCCCTTTGCATGCAACTCCTTGCCATGAGGAGTTTTCCAGTTACGTATATCCATGATCGATCCTGATTAAATCGTTTTTCCAGCTTCTAAGTAATTATTCATGAAGCGCGCTTCGCCACGCGACATGAAAATAAACTTCTCTGGTAGGGCAGGCGTCCCTGCCTGCCAGTGCGTCCCTGCCTGCCAGTGCGTCC
>CAZWOY010000422.1:0-3916 GCA_964635255.1 uncultured bacterium | reverse complement strand
AGCGCGTACCGGACGCCTCATGCGCGCTGAAGCGCGCACTCAATGTGATTAAACCGGCTATTTTAACTTGCAATAGGTAAACAATTTTGAGTCCTGTTGCAATTTATATGTTGAAATTCAAAATTCTTATAACTATATTGTCAATAAAACGGTTATTCATATATGATATCTGAGATATTTAGCTTCCGTTGTTTTATTCAAGAAAGAAACTACCCCAAAAACTAGGTGACAAATGAAAGAAATACGGATATTGACCGTCGATGATGAAATCGACGTCTGTGCCATGCTGGTTCAATTTTTTAGAAGCGCCGGCTATAAAGCCGAGTATGCCCTGAACGGCAAACAAGCGATCGATCTGGTAAACGATTTTGCTCCCCATTTTATCTTTCTCGACGTCATGATGCCAGAAATGAGCGGAATCGACGTACTTCGCGCCATCAGAGATATTGACAAATCTGTGAAAGTCATAATGATAAGCGGCATGCACGATCTTGGGATGGCGAAAGAGGCAATGAAATTGGGTGCAATGGACTATATGCCCAAACCTATTAAATTAGAGGATTTGAATAACTTTTTGAAAAAGGAAGTTCAAAAACTGCAATCATCAGGCGGATCCGAAAAAGTCGAATCACTAATGAAAAACAACGATTGGGATTAACGAATTTCGTTCATTCTCTTATTTAAGTTAGTGTTCCACATCTGTAATACCGTTAATCGACCATAATTCACTGACCAGCGTCGATAATTCTTCCGGTTCTCTGGATCCGATAATTGTCATTTTAAATCCGCCGGGGATGCTTTCGACGTGAAACCCCTGAACAGATACGCCTTTATCCTCAAGCAGCTTTTGCAACTGATTGCGTAATTCCGGATTATCCATCTTGGTATTTACCTTTAGCATCAGAGTTCGCGGTTGTGAGACAACGCTGTTTTCCACTCCTTTCAATATTACGATAATTAACAGCATCAAACATGTCAGAAGCAAACCCAGAAGCCACTGATCGACGCCGATTATTATACCGATCCAGGCGACCATCCAGATTGAAGCCGCTGAAGCGATACCGGAGGGATGATCTTTATTCCATAGAATAATAGCGCCGCCGAAAAAGGCTGTGCTTATGATAACCGCAGCGATAATTACAAGACTGAATTGATATTGAGTTTGAAGCGAATCGGGATTGCCCGCAAAAACCAAAGCCGGAAGATTCACAAATATCGCCGAGCTTAAACAAGTGAAAATGTAAAAACTCAATCTGATTTTTTCTTCGTTCGATCTCCGCAGCAAACCGATTAATCCGCCGCACACAATCGCAACAAGCATCTCAATTAGAATTCTGGGAAGAACATTTCCTATTAGGACCAAATCTTCAATCATACTGAATCCGAATTAATAGTAATCTTTTGGTATAAAGTAGTCATTGGTTATCCTTTTTGCGTAATCCTCTTCAACGATAACGGGTTTTTGAAAGCTCAGGGGCAGCCTCCCTTCAAGGCATTTAGTGAAATCGTCCCAATTCTTAAGATCGGGAAGAACGGCGTTTGGTTTGCAATTGGCAAGCTCGTTGAAATTATAATTGCCGGTCGCTATTCCCATCGTTTTCAGTCCAAAGCCTTTTCCGGCTGAAATGTCCTTAGGCGTATCTCCTATTACCCAGGCGTTTATTTTTGTAAAGGGTATTTTATAATGAAGCTGAGCTTTCCTAAATGCATGTTGAATTATGTACTCCCGGCGAAGATCGAAGTATCCAAATCCACCGACGGGAAAATATTTAGCAATGTCGTATTTTTGCAGTTTGATGAATGCCGCCTGTTCGATATTTCCTGTTCCCAAAGACAGATACATATTGCTATCCTGAGTCGCATTCTCTAAAAAATCAATTACGCCGTCGCACAATAGCGATTCAGTTGAACTTTGTATCGCTTCGCCCAGGTTTTGAATATATAGACTACAATACATATCGAAAAGCGAAACCAGATCATCATGTTGAATCGTATGTTTATCGACTAATGTTTGGAAAATCATGCGATCCGTTAAACCTGAAGGATCGATGGCAGTCATTGCCTGATCTATATTCCAGAGCTGCAAGGCTGTTTTTTCGATAGCGCTTAACGCCAGATTTGTAGTTTTTAATAGAGTCCCGTCAATATCGATAATGAATAGTTTAGATTCACTCTTCATCGCGAATACCGCTAAAAAACTATTTTAAAGCCATCATAATCATGTTTTGACTCGGGCGGCCAATCAACTTCCAAATTTTCGACATAGCTTTGCCGGTTCCCGATTTTTACGGTCTCGATTAAACGATCGATTTCCTCTTTTTTGCCTTGGGCGATAATTTCAACCGCGCCGTCAGGTAAATTTTTTACGGAGCCTTTCAAGCCGATATCGTTGGCTTGATCGCTCACAAACCACCTGAAGCCGACGCCCTGCACTCTGCCTGAGACAATTATACGGGCTTCCGCCATATTCCGTCCTCTATTCTATTATCGATGGAATCTCTCCTGTAATCGCCGCTAAAGCCGCTGCCTGCGGACTGACTAAATAGACTTCCGCTTCAGTGGAACCCATCCGGCCCTTGAAATTCCGGTTGGTTGTCGCAAGACATCTTTCTCCGGGAGCTAAAATTCCCTGATGCGCGCCGAGACACGGACCGCAGCCTGGATTTAAAACTAAAGCGCCGGCTTTGATAAAAATCTCGATAATTCCTTTCGACAGGGCTTCAAGATAGACTGAACGGGATCCGGGAATTATCAATAGTCTTACCCAGGGAGACACTTCTTTATTTTCGAGTATTTTTGCAGCTATCTCAAGATCATCCGCTCGGCCGTTGGTACAGCTTCCAATTACAATCTGATTAACTTTGGTTCCGCCTAGTTCTTTCAGAGGCTTGACATTATCGACCCGATGCGGAACGGCTATCTGCGGTTCCAAAGTCGAAGCGTCGATTTCCAACGACTTAGCGTATTGTGCGCCCTCATCTGCAAAAACCGGTGTAAATTGCCGATTTGTCCTGCCTGTTAAGTATTCTTCCGTCAATTTGTCAAAAGGCGCAACTGCGAATTTGGCTCCCATCTCCATCGACATATTGCACAGCGTAAATCTACCGGAAACCGGCATATTATCAATACACTCGCCATAAAACTCGACCGCCATGTAATTCGCGCCGCGGGCTGTCATTTTACCTATGATATACAGAATAAGGTCCTTTGGTCCGACCCCTTTTGTAAACTGACCGTTAACGGTAATTTTGATCGTCTCCGGCGTCCTGAGCCAGATCTCGCCGGTCGCCCACACCGCCGCCATTTCCGTAGCTCCAATGCCGGTCGATATCGCTCCTAAGCAGCCATAACTGGTTGTATGCGAATCCGTGCCTAAGATTAATTCGCCCGGCAATGCATGACCTTTTTCAATCATTACCTGATGGCAAATCCCTTCGCGAACATCGTAAAAGGCTTCGATAGATTGCTCCTGGACAAACTCCCGAATCGATTTATGGGCTGCCGCGGTGCGTTCGCTTTCGGCTGGGACGCGATGGTCTAAAGGTATGATAATCTTCGAAGGATCGAAAACTTTGCCGGCGCTAATCTGTTTAAATTGTCTTATAACCAGACCGGCATTATCGTGTGACATCACCCTGTCGGGCTTTGCCGTAACAAGCTGTCCTGCCCGCACTTCGGATAAACCGGCTTTGACGGCAAGGATTTTTTCTGAAATAGTTTTTGGCATTTTTGGCGCTTAAGAATGATTTATCAAAATAGCAAAAAGAGCTGCAGCCGCCCTCGTCTGCAGACTGCACTGGAAATATTAGCTGCTGCCTGTCTAAAGAGCTTGCAGACGAGGGCGTCTGCAAGCTCTCGACCGAACATAATAACTCAATATAAAATCATAAACTATAAATATCAACATCGTTTACTC
>CAZWOY010000421.1:0-3923 GCA_964635255.1 uncultured bacterium | reverse complement strand
TATTTTGCCCATGGGCAGTCATTCCAGCGAAAGCTGGAATCCAGGCCGGTTCTCGCGCTATCGTTGAAGGCAGCTGGATTCCAGCTTTCGCTGGAATGACTGCGTACGGAACGTTATTTTCCCAATAAATTCGCAATTAATTTTCTGTTTGAAACAGTTTTATAAATAAGGATTTGGCGCCGGAAGACTGAAATGTTTTAAATTTGTCGCTGAATTCAGCTCTCAATTCTGTTTGTTTTTTGGAAAGTGCGATCAAAAGGCTGTCTATCGCTTCGCTGGTTCTAAATAGACCGGAATCCGCAAATCCGGTTTCTCTATAAGTCTTTAACTGACTTTGCTGAACGGACAGGTCATTGAATTCGCCTAAATAGTCTTGCAGTTGTTTTAATTGCCGGATTAATTTTTTTATATTCTTTTCTGGATAAAGCGATGCAAAAAACTCCATTAAATATCTCAAGTTTTTGCACTTGATTCTTAAACCGTGCAATTCTGAATGTTCGGAATTATCGTCGATCTTGTCGCCGGATTCCAATATCTCTTTGTACTTACGATAAATAACGCTTCTGGATAAATCTATGACCGGTTTATGTGAGCTGGCGGTTTCTTTATAATAATCACAGTTTTTTGAAATAAAATTCTCCCATTCTGCTAAAATATTATTGACCGGGATCTCGTTCATTTTATTTACCATTTTCTCAAATTCACGCTCACGCAGAACTTATATATAATCGAACAAAATATAAAGCCCGTCTTGCAGATCGTTCGATATCAGTTTGAGATATTCCGCCTTCAGCAGAAGGAAAACATCCAGATCCCTGACTTTGTTCGATAATTTGCCGAGTATTCTGAAACTTTCTGCAGCCCGGTTGACAGTTTTCTTTGAAAATATGCCGGGAATATCCTTCAGCGCAGTCCGGGTGCGCCTGACAGCGACGCGGTAATCATGCAGAAATTTTGCGTCGGTATCCTGCTCGATTCCAACGATGTTCTCCTGCATAATCCAAAGCAACCGGCGATAAAGGAAGATGGCTTCCAGCTTTCGCTGGAATGACTGCGTACGGAACGTTATTTTCCCCGTAATCTTAATCTGAACGCTTACGTTCGAACAATCTAAATTACTTAGCCTCAGCTAAACTTAAACTTTCCTCCACTTCCCCCGATGCAAAATCTTCATAATCATCCAGCCAATGGGCGTTGGGATTGCGCCGGCAAGAGAAGAACTTACCTTCGTATCGCGGATTGACGACCCGGTGATACTTGAAATAAACCCGGTCGCTGTCCTTGCCTAAAATTTCAACCTTGCCGGTAGCATGCGACATCGTGAAACGCGCCCGCCGGGCTAATCCCGAACAGCCGTTCTTGGCGAAATCAAAAACATCGATAGCCTGTTCTATTGGCACGGAATATGTTGAGTTCCCCGCAGTTGGTCTGCACTGAAAAACATAGTAGGGCGGCGCTCCGATACCGGCAAGTTTGTTGAACAGTTGCGCCAGCACGGTTGGATCATCGTTAATGCCGCCGAGGAGCGGCGTCTGGTTCAGCACGACGACGCCGGCTTTCATCAGCATGTTTAAAGACTTAATCGCTTCGGCAGTCAGCTCGCGCGGATGGTTGAAATGGCAGACTACATGAATCTTTTTTTCATCGGCGCTGTAATTCGAAAGCATCTGAACCAAGCCGGGGTCCTCGGTTATCCTGAACGGATTAAACGCAGTCATTTTTGAACCGATGCGTATGATCTGCACATGGTCGATCTCGTGAAGAGGCTGAATTATTCTTTCCAACCTGCGATTCGACAGAATCAACGGATCGCCGCCGGAGATGAGGACACTATTTATCTCATTATGTTCGCGAATATAATTAAACGCTTCTGTAAAATCACGCTCAACTTCGTCGTTATCATTCATGAACAATCTTTTCCTGAAACAGAACCGGCAATAAGCGCCGCATGTATTGTTAGCCAGTAACAGGGCTGTATCTCGATATTTATGCTGAAGACTCGGAGCTACTGAATAGTCCCCCTCTTTTGAAGCGTCCAGTTCGCCCCACGCGAGCAATTCAAAAATGTCCGGGACGACGATCCTGTGAATCGGATCGTGAGGATCGTTCCAATCGATCAGCGATTGGTAGTAATCGTTTGTGCGAAAAGCAAAATACTTGACGACCGGATTTAACAGTTTCCTCTCCTGCCTGGACAATTGAGGTATCTGTTCAAGTCTATTAATATATCGTATTTTTGGCATGCGATTCTCCTGAATTTTAACGCGGAATATCTTAAGGCAGTATTATAATATAGTCTTTTCCGCTATAATTTGTCAACCTTTCAAGAATGCAGGCGCTATTTGGTTTGCCCCGCAATATCATAATTAATCTGTAAATACATAAACCTCGCTTAGTAGGTTGATAAACCGTCTTTCTTATTCTATATTTTCTTTTCCTGTTGTATTTTTTGGGGTAGCTTCTCATTAGTTGTTACAAGACAAAAATTATTTTGTTTGTGATAATAATAATTGCGTTTTTTTTCACAAGCATTTATGCACAAGACGCTGAAAAGCCGGATGAGGTAAAAATCGGCGAGCTGTTTGTTGTATCCAGTCCAACCGGCGCGAAAGTTTACCTGAACGAAGAATTTGCCGGCTTTGCGCCTCTGAAGTTAAAGCAGGTCCCGGTTGGCGATTATCGGATTAAGCTCACTTTAAAAAGGCATGCTGATTATGTTACCGATGTGAGAATCAGACCGAACGAAAAATCAACGGTCACGGCGAACTTATCGCAATCGGTTTATATGTCCTGGCAGGAGGAATATGGCAAAGTAATCGTCTCTTCCATTCTAATTCCCGGCAAAGGGCAGGTCGATCATGGGAAAGAAAGAGGATGGGGGTATTTCATTGGTTTTACCGGCGCAGTGGGTTATGCATATTATCAGTATTATCAATACCATAAATCCAGCGACCGGTTCAACGATGCATTTGAAGCTTATGTAAGAGAAACCGATTCCGAAAAATTCGACCGCCATTATCGGAATATGAGCGGGGAAAGAGCGGATATGTCTAAGCATCGAACTCGATACCAGACAGCGCTGATCGTCGCCGGAGGGATATGGCTGGCGAATATGGTCGATGCGGTCTTTTTTACGCTTGAAAAGCCCAGAATTTACATTAAGTCTCATTCCCAAATCGATCTGAAAACGGATAATGCTTTGGTCTTTTCAGCCGGCGTCAGTTTTCGATGGTGAAAATAATCTTCGATTGGCGCGGCTATGCGTCAGAAATTTAGAATTGATTATTCCAAATGGGGAATTATGTTTGTGAAAGAAGTTTTTACACACGGATCAACATTGCGACTGGTGGAAAAATTCGCTAACTTAAATTTTTTTTCGTTGGAGTCGGGAAGCGAAGGCTATTTATCCGAACTAAAAAAACGAACCGTCAACCAGAGTGAAATTCAGTTTTTCTTCTATCCTCCTGTCCCGAACGAAAAACTGCCGGATTTTTACGCGGGAGCCGACGTCAGCGTATGGCCGGATTGGCTGTCAATCGGAACTTTCGAGGCGCAGTCCTGTGGATTGCCGTTAATAGTCTCTGATTGTTCACCGATAATGGAAGAGCGGGTGCAATGGGGAAATGGATTGATTTACCGACGTGGGAATGTTGAGGATTTAGCGGGTAAAATGCACGAGTTAGCTATCGATAATGAGCTTCGCAATGAAATGAGCAGAAAAGGTAGAACTGTGATTGAAAAGGAATTGAATTGGGATGTGATTGGGAAAAAGTTTATTGAGTTGGTCAATAATTAGAACGAATCTTTATTGTTTAACAACAGGATGAATATCCGATATACTAAATATGTGAATTAATAAACCTGTTGACATTGCGTGTTACTCAATGTCTAAATTTCCGTAATGTACGCGTAATCCGTTACTA
>CAZWOY010000420.1:0-3924 GCA_964635255.1 uncultured bacterium | reverse complement strand
GGCGGTTCCACTTACGATCTTCGGCATTTAGGTTTCCTGAAGATAAAAACCCGGCAATTTTTCGCCGGGCGTTCAAATATGTTTTCGGACAATCACATTCCGTTTTACTGAACCGTGACTACCCACTCAACGCGATCTCTCGCCAAAAACAGCTTTCGATAGCCATGCATATCTTCCCAAAGCGAATCGACAAATTTGACAGCGTCGTCAAAAACGCCTCGCGCTGTACGACCGCTTACTTTCATTTGAAGTTCCAACGCTTTTTTCTTAAACTCTTCCCGATTTGGCGAACCTTGTCCCGAATCCAAGCCGGAGTGATTCTGGCTGAAAACTGTTATCGGCTCGCCTTTCTCAATGAATTGCGCTGCAATTTCAAGATCGCTGAGAATGTTTATTTTTCGCATAATATTCAAAATGGAATCCGAGTTGTCCAAACCGCTTACTTCAATGCGCATCATGACCGGGGACATAATCAACATTTCAATTCGAGCCGTGTTCGGCAAGTAATTCCTGAATACCGCAAACGGCGGCGGACCCGTGTATTTGGAATAGTCGCCGGCTCTAAGACTCGCGAAATCGATGCTGTCGGATAAAGCCGCCGACAAAGGTTTGCCAGCGATGGAATCCTGCATCTGCGCAGCTAAAGCGCTGTCGCCCGCTGCATAGTGAAGCGTGTCTCCATAACCCTTTTCGGCTCTATCCTGTTTGGAAAAGTAAGAACTGTTGAATAAATAACCGATAATTGCAATAATTATCGTTACGAAAACAATAAACCCGAAAATAGGCAGCAAGGATTTGTTCTCACCTTCCGGCGCCGACATATCGTCACGGGTTATCTTTAGTCCCGATTTAAAGTCATTTTCTGGACCAAGTTTGTATTTTTCATTTTCTTTCGGTTCTTTGTAAAGCGTGTCGATCTTCAGGTCGATATTTTCAGCGACATTTAAAATGACTTCAAGCAATTTACTCCGGATTGCCGAGATATCTACATAATCTTCTTGGTCGCACTCTTCAACCAAAATGGTGTATTCTGAAACATCTTCCCTTACACGCTGTTTGGTTTCCCATATAATATGATCCTGCTTCTGTTTATCCGTGCTGAATTCCGGACATTGCAGTCTGAACGTAAACAGCCATGATCTTGGCATAAGGAAATGAACGGGAATATCCTCGCCCGCCTGTTTGAGAAGCTCTTTCAGCGCACTCGAAATGTTGTCTTTTGCAAATCCAGTCTGCAATCGGGCGGTGCGAGTCGGACATTCGATTTCATACTCAGCCAGATGCGACTCTTCTTTTTGCCATACCCCTTCGGTGGGTTTTTTATCCAGGCAAAGCTTATCGCTCTCCCAGGTTATGACGTAGCAGTCAGCCATATCGATTTAACTTGTTAAAATGACGGATAAAATTGCAGGAGCAAATATTTACGTTACAAAGAATATCGAATAGAGGGCGGAATTGAAATCACACAAACAACAGGTTTATGCCGGAACAGCGGTCGCTTGAATGCATAAACCTGTTGTTGAATCGATTCTGGAAACAAAAGGAAACGCGGATTAGCGTTTTTCACTCCATGACAGGTCGCCTTTATCTATACTCCCATGATTTTCTTCACCCTCGACAACGAAGATACTTTCAAGTAAATTCTTTTCTTTCGTTACAAACTCGCCCTCAATCGGGCATTTAATGGTCAAGCCGACCGAATCTATTTTACCGACGCGATAGTTTTCCGTATAGCGGATTCTTTCCAGCAAAGACTTTATATTATCTCTTTGCAGATAGGAAACGGTAACCGAATCCAGGTGCGGCTTGAATAATCGGTTTTTAATCCGCACAGGATCAGAATAGTAATCGATCGAATCAGCATACGTATTGACAATTCCGGATTCCGAAATTACAACAGAATTCTCCGACTTTACCCTATCGATCCGGTTCTGAAGATTTTCAGCGGCAAGTTTATCCTTGCGCTCATTAACGATATTGTCGCGCAGGTTCTGAAACTCAATATCCTCCTTCAGATTATTCATAAAGGCATAACTGGATTCCAATACCTTTTCCCAATAATCCGCATCTTCACCGGCAATCTCAGGATAATTCTGCAGCGTCGTATCATAAATGGCTTCAGCCAGATCTTCTTTTCCGGATTCTATCAAATCAGCCGCGATGGAATCTAAGAACGCTTCGTTCCTAACCTGAATAAGCGAATCCTCGACCTGTTCAAAAGCCTGCTCTTGCGATAATGCAGCTTTTGCAAGCGCATCTGATTCTTTAAGCCATCTGAACATTACAATACTTGACAGCAAATCAGAATCTGCAAGGGATGTATCAACCGGTTCCGCCTCTAAAACGCCGTCCATTTCCGCCTGCAAAGCAAGCTTTACATCCACCCAGAGTTTGTATTCGGTTTTGGTGGAAGGGCAAATATTCATGTCTTTTTTAGGATAGCCATAAATATAGTCAGAAGCTTTCACAAGTATCGGTTCTCGAAGAAGTTCTTCATCGACATACGAACCTCTTAATCTACCCTGAGTTCCTATCAGTAAAAAGACGCCCTGGTCGCCCCTATCCTCGACCTGACAGTTTATGGGCGTATTTGCGGCGAAAGTGTATTGAGTTGTCGGGAGAAAGCTGAATTCCGGTTTCGGCATAATGCTGAGGATAACTGAATCCTTCCCGGCAGGATACTCGAACCTGATAGAATCCTCATAATGGTTGAATAATTGATATGGATCAAAATATTCGATGATAAAGGAATCGATACCGGTTTCTGCGCGCGTCAGCCGGTCAAACTTGAATCCCGGGCGGTAAACGTTTAAAGATTCTTCGTCCGCAAATGCTCTTAACTCTTCAATCGAATTTGAATAGCCATCCGTCTTGGAATGGAAAAAATGCGATGCAAAATTAATATTTTCCATTCTTTGCCGGCATATTTCTTCCTTTAGTGCGTGTTTTTCCCACTGGCTCTTAGGTACGAGAATTGCCAGCAGCAAAACGACGATAAGCGCAAGGATTAAAATCTGAAACAATATCGATCCCGAGGAACGGGACGCCGTTTTATCAGCCATTTATGTCTCCGGAAAACCTTTCTTTGAAAATGTGATCAACGTTTATATGTGCCAATCAGTTGTCCTCTGGCTAAAACATGCCCTTTCATTGCTTTAAGCAAGTCCAACTTCGAGGCGCCCGGCTGCAAATCCAACTTGGCGTCTAATGCATAGAGCTTAAAGAAATATCGATGAGGATTTCCCGGCGGCGGGCATGGTCCGCCGTAACCGATATTGTCAAAATCATTTCGTCCCTGCCTGACGCCGCTTTCCAATTCGGGTATCGCATCGATTCCTTTAGATAGGGCTCTTTGTGTTGCCGGAATATTATAGATAACCCAATGCGCCCATTTCTTCTTCGGCGCGTCCGGATCATCGCAAATCAGAGCGAAAGATTCGACGTCTTCAGGAACGCCGCTCCAGCTTAAATCGGGCGACAGATCCTCGCCATCGCAAGTATATTCGACAGGAATAGCTTCCTTTGCGGCGAACGCAGAGCTTTTCAATGTAATTTCTTCCATTCCCATACTTTCTCCCGCCGCTTCCGCATGGTCGTTCCCGATCGATTCGGATTTGTCAGCATTGCTGCAACCGCAAGTTAATGAGAGAAACAGCGCCAAAACAATCGAGTTTAAAAGATAAAACATTTTCCTCTCCCAAAGTTAGACAACAAATTAATAATATAAATAAATATTTTCCTCTGTCCACCTATCAATGGCAAAAATGAAAAAAATAGATAAGCTTAATGAAATTTAGAAAATTATTAGCGCTGAGGCATTGGCGTAACGGGGAAAGCAAATAGTAGGTCGAACACTCTTGTTCGACATCTTGCCCAAGGGCAGTATGTTGCCCAAGGGCAGTCATTCCAGCGAAAGCTGGAATC
>CAZWOY010000419.1:0-3970 GCA_964635255.1 uncultured bacterium | reverse complement strand
CAAAACAACTGATCTCCCAAAAGATAAAACTATTTTATGCGCTTATTAATAAAACAATACTTATAAATACCGTCAGGTGAGGACGCCTGACGGTCACTCCAATACCGTCAGGTGAGGACGCCCGACGGTCGCTCCAACAAAATGTGTTTTATTCAGGGAATCCTTATCTCACAAACACTTCGGATGATACAACCGAATGCAAGTATTTTAATACCGCCGCTTCCACGTCGATCGGTTCGATTTCGTTCAGTTGATCGATGAAATGCTCCCGGCGCTTGGGATCGTTCCAGAAAAATTCGCCTAGGCCCATGGCAAACGCCTGGCCTGCGCGGGGCATGCTGCGCATCATCTGTCTGCCGGCTATGGAATTGGTTATGCGCTGCAACTCTTTCTCGGTGAATTTGTGGTTTCTTAGATCGGTCAGAATTTCTTCAACGGTC
The DNA here is from genome assembly GCA_964635255.1 of uncultured bacterium. Classification (GTDB taxonomy): domain Bacteria; phylum Electryoneota; class AABM5-125-24; order Hatepunaeales; family Hatepunaeaceae; genus CAZWOY01. Next base: position 3,530 of record CAZWOY010000419.1, on the reverse strand, counting down.
GATTGCGCTTCGATCAGGTTCTCGGGACGGGTGCCGACCGCAATTTCCCAGAACATCCAGGACCGGTCCTCATCCATCGAACGAAACGCGAATGAACTGCCTAATGAGTATGCCATGCCTTTCTCTTCCCTGATCACAAAGCTTAATCGTTCGTTCAGCCATGAATTGGCGACGATCAGCGCCGCCTGATCTTCGTTGGCTATTTCCGGCAGTACGCTTCCTCGCAGATAAGCTCCCTGCGGCTTGCCAAGGGCTAAGGTGTCGGTAAACAGCGTTTCATGCGCCGTGATCTGTTCCTCACCCGCCGGCGCCTTGAATTGAAAATCGGGATCTGCGAGGTCTTTAAGCTTAGCCTGTATGGCGTCTTTAACCGTTTTACCGGGTACGGGGCCTGAAACCGTTATAATGAGATTATCGGGATGAAAACAGGATTTCCTCAACGAGGACAGTTGTTCAAATGTTACCGCAGATACATCGCCGTAAACTTCGGCGTCGAAACTCGTTCCGGGCAGCAGTTTGCCATGCAGATCATCCCTGCCGGCTTTTACGGGACTCATTGTGTCCCTGCCGGAAGCAGCCGCAGCGCTTGATTTCGCATTTTCCAGGCTCTTGGAATCTTCGGGCGGCTCCGCCATGAGATCGAAAACTATTTCAACGCCCTTTTCCCAGAATTCGGGCAGGCACTCGAACCGGATGTAAGAATATTCGGGAGTCGTGTAATAATCATCATAAGGTATATAGCCGTAATCATAAGTTTTCAGATTAGCGCCGATTTCGTCAAGTCTGTCGGAGACGCTCAATCCACGCCGGTCTGTTCCTTCGACAATAAGCCTGTGGAGAAGATCGACCGTTCCCGGCGTGTATTGCCTGTCCCACAGCCAGCGATCTTTTACTAAAATGTGCATAGCGAAAACATTTGCGGTTGGGTCGGCGCGCACGATAGTCGTAGGAACGCCGTCGCCGTCATGCCGGTCCACCAGGAATCCCGTTTGAGCGGCGGTAATTTCGTCGGATTTCTTTTCTTCGGGCTGATAGTCCGGATCCATCAGCAAAGCGACGCGGCAATCTTCATCCATCCATTTTTTATCTATGTCGCGAATTGCGGATGACTTCAGGCTTTCAATACGGTCGAACCAGGTATTGAACTCGTACCAGGGGATCAGCGACCAGTAAGGCGAATTCATAATCCCGTAATAGTGGAGGTTTTCCGAAGTAAACACTTCATCGGCTTTCATCTTGCGCGCTATTCTTTCTAATTTTTCATTGTGATAAGGATATTTTCCCAGTTCCGAAATCTGCGCGTCAAATTCTTCCAGCAGTCGTTCGCCGGAGTAGCCGGGAGAGGATGAGGTCAACTCAACCGTCAAAACGCTGAAATCGAGATCATGCATAACGCTTGAAACAGCCCGCACTTCCGATGGCAGCCCTTCGGATAAGCGGCTTTCGAGCATTTTTAAATAGACTCTGTACGCTGGAAAATCCGGACTTGAAGGATGCGGAGCGGGATAGCTAACGAACAGTTTGTAGGACGAATCCGTTGAGGGAATTTTTTGCAGGCCTTTCGCGCTCATCAGTTTATAATCCGGCGGTTCAATCGTTTTTCGAGGCGGAACGTTTACCGGTTCGTATCGCTTTAACAGACTGTCGAGTGAAGCTTTTAAAGTGTCAGCCGCGAAATCGCCGGTAATGAACAAAAATGAATTATTGGGAACATACCACGTCTGATAATAGGCAAGAACGGAGTCCCGATCCAGCCGGGCGATGGATTCGACCGTTCCCAAAACGCTGCGGCTGAGCGAACCGGTTCCATACAGCGCTTTTCGATTGGGCAGATCATAATCGGGATAACGGCTGCGCGTCATGGCGATTTCTTCCATGACAATTCCACGTTCTTTCTCGAATTTTTCCTTCGGCAGAGTCGAAGCGAAAACCATCTCCGATAGAATTTCCAAACCTTCTAAGAAATGGTTTTTAGGCGCCAACACTATGAAGTCCGTAAAATGCGAACCTGTATGAGCGTTGTGATAAGCTCCTATAAGGTCGAATTCTTCGTAAATTTCCTCCTGCGTCCTGCTGACCGTGCCGTTAAACAGCATGTGTTCGAGGAAATGCGCCGCTCCCCACGTCTGCCAGGATTCATCGCGAGCGCCGGCTTTGACGATGATGTTGGCTGAAATCATACCAACCGAATGGTTCGGTACCAGAGCCACTTCCATCCCGTTGTCGAGCCAGCCGTAATAAAAGGCGCCGGGATCGACCGACTCAGGTTTTTCCGGTTTGGATTGAGACATAGCTCCTCCCATTCCAGGCATCGATATGCCGGACGAAATGAAGCATACCATCGAAAAAACTAAGAACAAAGTCGTTTTTCTGTTTGTTTTCATGGGCGCTGTATCCTCTTAAAGTGCGCTTTAGGATTCTGATTTTTAGTGTTCAATACTTTCTTGCTTTGAGTTGGGAAGAGAGTCAATTTCGGAAATATTGTCTCAACTCCACAGTTATTACCCGTGTAATAAATAGCGTAAATATTGCCAACTCGTTCCCACCCTCTAGCGTGGGAATGCATACTTAACTTCATAAGGACGATATCCGTTCCCACGCTGGAGCGTGGGAACGAGTAAAAAAGCGAGTGCATTAATTCGGTATTATGTTTGCCATTTTATCAGCCAGTTCATCCGCTTTCCGCAGCGATTCGAACGTTCCGGCGTCGGTCCACCAGCCTTTGAAAAAGCCATAAGTCATTTGGCCGTTTTTGATATAATGGTTGTTAACGTCTGTAATCTCATATTCGCCGCGACCGGAAGGCTTAAGGGTTTTAATAATATTAAAAACCTGCGAATCATAGAAATAGACGCCCGTAACCGCCCAATTCGTCTTTGGTTTAGCCGGTTTCTCCTCGATTCCGATAACTCGGTCGCCCTCCAATTCGGCAACGCCAAATCTTTTCGGATCTTCGACTTCCTGCAGGATAATCTTAGCGCCCTCGCCCTGGACTGAAAAATCTTTTACGAAATCGACGATGGAGTCCTCGAAAATATTATCGCCCAAGATGACTGCAATACTGTCGCCATGGACGAAGTTTTCTCCAAGGGCTAAAGCCTGAGCAATGCCCCCGGCTTCGTCCTGAACTTTATATGTAAATCTGCAGCCGAACGAAGAACCGCTGCCTAAAAGCCCGACAACGTGCCCCATGTGTTCAATGCCGGTCACGATCAGGATTTCTGAAATTCCCGCCTCAATCATTTTCTCGATCGGATGATAGATCATCGGTTTTCTTCCGACCGGCAGCAAGTGTTTGTTGGTTACCTTAGTCAATGGAAAAAGCCGGCTCCCTGTGCCACCGGCTAAAATTATTCCTTTCATGTCCAGTCCTTTGATCTTTGAACCCTTCTAAAGTATAACTCTACATTCTAACATATTAGTACGTCTATTAACAATCGATGAATAGATAATTTACCTGATTTACTTTAATTAATACTATTAATAAGCGCATAAAATAGTTTTATCTTTTGGGAGATCAGTTGTTTTGC
>CAZWOY010000418.1:0-3992 GCA_964635255.1 uncultured bacterium | reverse complement strand
TGGAATAAGGCAGACTTGCAATGACACTTTTTACTGCACTTAGTAATAACAGTCATTTTTTCGTAAAGCAAACAAATTTGTCAGAGTAGTTTAGCGAGCGCTGACTGCTTGCTTTTCTATAGTAAATATATTTAAATTAATAATCTTGGCTAATTTGTGGAGAAGAAAAAACTTAGTTTGCCTCATGACTGAAAATTTACGGATTGGGATATATCCCGGAACTTTCGATCCGATTACGAATGGACATCTGGATATTCTCAACCGTGCAAAGCCATTGTTTGATAAGGTAATAATGACTTTAGCCGTTAACAGCTCAAAAACTCCTCTTTTCAGTATCGAGGAGAGAATCCAGATGATAAGCGAAGCCATAAAAGACTTGAAAGGCGTCGAAATAGATCAATTCAGCGGCTTAGTCGTTAATTATGCGCGTAAAGTCAATGCGCGTACAATTATTCGAGGATTAAGAGCTATCAGCGATTTTGAATACGAATTCCTGATGGCGCTGATGAACCGAAAACAAAATCCTCGAATCGACACCGTTTATTTTATGCCGGATGAAAAATACACCTATCTCAGTTCGAGTATAGTTCGTGAAGTTGCCCACCACGGCGGCGATGTGGATTGTTTTGTACCGGAACATGTTTCCAGAATGCTAAAAAAGAAATTCGGTCATTTATAAATTTAGTTTAAAACCGGAATACAAGGTTTAGATAAATGAAAAACATTTATGTCTCAGCAACTGAACCTCGCAGCGGCAAAAGTACAGTGTTGCTGGGTTTGATGAATCTTCTTAAGCGGCGAGCCGATAATGTCGGCTTTTTTAAGCCGGTCAGCAACAATCCTAAGGACCTCGTCGATGAAGATGTTGAGTTGGTAAAAAATCTTTTTAAAATAACGACCGCGACTGATGACGTTAATCCGTTTCACATGGACGAAGCGGCGCGATACATTGGCGAAGGCAAAGTCGATGAGTTTTTGACCGGCGTCCTGCGAGCCTACGATAAATCCTCCCAGGGTTCGGATATCGTAGTGATTGAAGGAACGGATTATATCGGCGCTCTTACGGCTCTCGAACTGGATATCAACGCCGACATAGCCAAAACGATCGACGCGCCGGTGCTAATGGTAGCCAGCGGTCATGAACGGACGTCGGAAGAAATTATCGATCAGATTCTGGTCGCCAAAGAGTCGTTCGACGAAAAAGGGTGCGATATAATCGGCGTTGTGGTTACAAAAATAGACATTTCAAACATCGATCGTATCAATGATATCCTTTGTGAAGAACTGGTAAAACATAAAATAGACCTGTTAGGCGTTATTCCGTTTAACGATTTACTCGCCAAGCCCAGACTCGGCGAGATCGCAAGAAAACTGAATGCCAGGGTAGTTTACGGCAGCGAATATTTGAACAATTTAGCCGGCGAGAAGCGTGTTGCGGCGATGACAATCAGCAACGCGCTGGACCGATTCAAAGACGGCATGCTTCTGATCACGCCCGGCGACAGGGACGATATGATTATCACCGCCATGATTTCACGCGTCGCTACAACCTATCCTAATATCAGCGGCATTGTCCTGTGCGGCGGATTAGAGCCGACAAATCCGATCAAGAAACTGATCGGCGGTTTAACCGGCTTCAACATTCCAATCCTCCAAATTACGTGGGATACTTTTGAAACGGCGATTTTAATCAGTGAAATGCCGGTTTCCATCAGCGCCGATGACAAAGAGAAAATTAACGCCGTGTTTCGCGATATACAACGCTATGTTGCTCGAGACCAGGTTTACAATCTGCTCGATCTGCAACGCGAACCGAAAACGACTCCGATAGTATTTTTGAATAATCTGCTCATGCGAGCAGCCAGCGCTCGTAAACGGATCGTTTTGCCGGAGGGCGACGAAGAACGCACGCTTAAAGCTTGCAGCCGCGTAGTTTCGGATGGAGTCGCCGATCCCATACTTTTAGGCAATGAAGAAAGCATCAAAGAGGCGGCGAACAGGATCGACGCTAAACTTGACGGCGTAACCATAATCGATCCGATGAAAAGCGAGAATCTCGCGAAATATTCCGAAGAGTTCTTTCAAATCAGAAAGCACAAGGGAATCAGCGAAGCCCAGGCGCGGGACACGATTACGGATCCGATCTACTTCGGAACGATGATGGTTCACCTTGGCGACGCCGAGGGCTTGGTCTCAGGGGCTGTTCATACGACCCGGCATACGATCACTCCGGCTTTCCAGATTATTAAAACCAAACCTGACGTTTCGCTTGTTTCAAGCGTATTTTTTATGTGCCTGGAAGATCGCGTTTTGGTTTACGGCGACTGCGCGGTTAATCCCAATCCAACAGCCGATGAGTTGGCTGATATAGCGTCATCGTCGGCATTGACGGCTCAAGCGTTCGGGTTTGAACCGATGATCGCGATGCTGTCCTATTCGACGGGAACCTCGGGCGTAGGACCGGAAGTTGAACGCGTTAAAGAAGCCACCGATATGGTTAAGCAGAAATTCCCGAACCTCAAAGTCGAGGGGCCGATTCAGTATGACGCGGCGATCTCACCGGATACAGCCAAAACGAAGCTGCCCGACAGCCTCGTTGCCGGACGGGCGAATGTCTTTATTTTCCCGGATCTGAATTCAGGAAACACCGCTTATAAAGCAGTCCAGAGATCAGCCAGAGCGATTGCCGTCGGTCCGGTTCTGCAGGGGCTAAATAAACCGGTCAACGATCTTTCGCGCGGCTGTTCGGTTGAGGACATCGTCTATACAATCGCTATCACGGCGATTCAAGCTCAGTAAAACAAAACCAGCAAGGAGATTTCAGATAAATGCCAACTTATGAGTATCAATGCCAGGACTGCGGATACAGGGTGGAATACTTTCAATCGATAAAAGAGCCGCCCAGAACGGAATGCCCGCAGTGCAAAGGCAGATTGAGCAGAATGGTGACTATGGGAGCGGGTTTGATATTTAAAGGCAGCGGATTCTACATTACAGACTACAAAAAGAAAGGCGGCGTTCCTGCGACAACCGGCGGCAACGGCAAACACAATCAGACTCCGTCAAAGGAAGAAGCGCCGAAAGAAAAACCTGCCGGAAAAGAAAAACAAACTGCGGCTGCCAGTTAGAAAAGCAACTTAGATTGTATTCTTTGGAGGGATTCCAATGAAAAAAATGGTATTCGAAAACATGAAGGACTTAAAGCAGATGATCGAGATTTTTGAGAACTATAATCTCGAATATTCGTGGTATTTCCTGAACAAAAAATACGAACTTCATTTGGGAAACACCAAACCCGATCATGTTAAATACCTGTTGAAAACGCTTGGTTCGACGATTAAATTCAAATGGGGCGAGTATTACTGGTAATACGGACGCCGTTTGGAACAAAAAACCTGGTTAATTAGTTTTCTTAATGATGTTGAACATAAAATAGTGGGAGTTTAGAAGTGAAAATACCAAAAAATCTGCCTAAGCCGATGTTTGTGCGACCGAACGATTATGTATCCTTAGGCGGCGCTGATTACATAGTGCGCAGAAACGAGTTTGGCCAAATGACGAAAGTCATCGGCAGGGTCAGCCGGAAATTGCCTTCTGAAAAAGACGTTATCTGGGCGTTGAACGCGCACCGGAAAGTAGCGTACTGGGGCAACAAATATTTCATGTTCGAACGAATCGACGAAGAAGTAATGCCCAGCATTATGAAGGACATCTGGGAAGCCGATAAACGGCGAGGCGTCCCAATCCCGGATATTGATCCGGAAGACAGTATGTATGATTTTTAAGATATAGATAGGTTTTAAGCGCCCGGGCAGGATTGTCCGGGTTTTTTTATGCTGATTGAAAAATAGTTATTTAATCGTCCGATATTAAGCGCCAGTGTAAAAGCTGGTACCTCTCGAAAGACCTTTGCTGAGAAAATAGAGCCTTGAAATTATCACATTGAGTGCGCGCTTCATGCGCGCTGAAGCGCGCACTCAATGTGATAATTC
>CAZWOY010000417.1:0-3993 GCA_964635255.1 uncultured bacterium | reverse complement strand
GCATAGTCTGCTAAAGGCAGACTCGCAATGACACTATTTTCTGCACATAGTAATATTGCACTTGGTAATAATAGGGGGGAAAACTATCTAACCAAATGAACCTTCCGATTCAAAACAACATTGCCATTATCGATCTTAACCACATAAATCCCCGCAGGCAGCCCGGCGGCGGTTATGGTCGCTTCATGCCAGCCCGGGGACAGCCCCTCGCCCAGTCTCAAACGGCGCACTTTCCTGCCGTGGGCGTCCCATAGGTCTAATTTAATTTTTGATTGAGCCGGAACGCCGAACCTGACTTTGGTTTGATCGTTGAATGGATTGGGGTAAACGGACTGTATTTGAAATTGTGTTGGCATCCCGGCGTCGGGTTCCTGATCCACGTTTACGGCGATATACAGCTCGAACGGCGCGTTCGATGCGACGACAGACGCGCCTGAATCATCTATAGCGGTAACAAACCATTGCACCGCCCATTCCAGACCAGGTCCGCGCCCTCCACTCAGGGAATCTAACCAGTCGGAACCTCTTAATACATACATATTCTCATAAACGATGACGGAATAGGTAGAATCTGTCGCCAACTCCAAAATTCTAAACAAATAGTGTACGTCATCCGCTTCATATTCATTCTGCTCCGCCACACTCCAATTAAAAGCGATCAATCCCTCTCCGTGTTCAAAATAGTCTGTATGACCGTCCTCCGGCGACAGCAGATTAAAGGCTCCCGGCGGATCGTTAAGCGGGCGAACCTGTACAAAGAAACTTGAAATGACTCTATGATCGTTCGGATAAGTCGCTCGGACGCTGACCTCGGCGCCCGGACCTGCGAGCCAGAAATCGGGTATCGGATGAGCTGTTACCTGATTATCATTGTCTATTTGAATCCTTAGCTCCTGAACAGGATTCGAAAGCTCGTAATTTATCTCCAGCGAATCGCCGAAGTACTCGTCCAGATCGAATAGAACTTCGAAGTCCTGATCCTCGATAAGCGTCTGGTTTGGCAGTTCGGGCGAGCCGGGGCGCACAACGATCCTGACCGTCGAATCTGTAACCGCAAACCCGTCCGAAGCGGAAAAAACCGGCTCATACAAACCGGCGTCGTCGTCTCCCGTTTCCCAGATAAAATGGCAGGTTCCGTCTTCATGATCCTCGAACTCGATATCTTCCGGCAATCCGTTGGGGTCGATCGTTAAAACGATCGGATCGTCGTTCTCATCTTCAGCGATAAAGTTCAAGTCGATTACGTCGCCTTCGATCACTTCGATCTCATCGACAATATCGACCCACAGCGGCGCGAAATTTTCATAGCCGCTGCCGCTGAGACCGACTTCGACCGCTTCGGCGTCGGGATCGTTGCTGTTTATGGTTAGCGCCGCGTCATGTTCCTCTTCATCCGGGGGGCTGAAATAGACGCGCAGTTCATATTCTCCATCGGGTTCGAGAAATTCTTCGCCGGCGCGGCGGTGGTCGCCCCCTTCGGCGCTGAGTTCGACCAGCGAAAAACCGTTGGGCTGCCAATTATCGTTTCCCTGAACGACTTCAATTTCCGCCTCCGCTTCCTCATCAGTTGCGGGATCCCAGAATCTAAATTCAAACTCGTCATCCTGCTCAAATCCAATCACTTCGCCGTCATCCTCAGCGCCCCAGGCGGCCAATCCAACCATTTCGCCTTCTTCTTCAACTCTTGTTCCACCGCTGCAATTGCCGCGAGGATCGAAAATGCCGATTTCAGATAAAAACGGCAGCGGTTCACCGTCCCACTGCGCTTCTCTGATAAGGATCGAATGATTTATATCAGTGATTAAGAACTCATAATGCACGAGTCCGCTGTCCTCCGGAAGTTCCCTGAAACTCGTACTGAATACGGCGTTGTCGATCTCTTCAACGCTAAAAATCAATCGTTCGTCGCCGTCATTCGAGATAGTGAGCGTCCTGAAACCGTCCCAGTCGATCGGCGTCCTTCCGAAATCTATATCTGCAGGTTGAATTTGGATGTTCGGCTGTGCATAAGCAGTGCAAATAGAAAGCAATAAAGCTGAAAGAACTAAAACTAAGCTGCGCATGTTTCACTCCGGAAAAATTAACTACCTATTTCTCTTATTGCCATGTGCAATAAATAGTGAACAAATTACCGACTCGTTCCCACGCTCCGGCGTGGGAATGCATATCGACCTCATATTGTTAAGTATGCATTCCCACGCCGGAGCGTGGGAACGAGTTATGGTCGATACGCATCAAGGCGTATGTACACTATTTAATGCACATAGTAGTAAGATATGTCTCTTTCAGCGGTAATTCAACAAATCAATTGCCTAAAGAGGACTAAAATTATAAACTGCTCGCTTTCGATTCGACTTCGAAAATTATACTCCCGTTAATAGTCGTCAATTCAAAATGCCGCTCTCCACTGCCGATAGTCGTTTCAATCCTGCCTTCCCGCTGGATGGTCGGCGCGTCCGGGACGTTTATCAGATGAACGAAACCATAATTCGATTTAGCTTCCAGCACAGCCCCCGGCAGCCGGTTGAAGCTTATGTAGATATTTCCATTGATTACGTTCATATCGACGACGTCCGGCGTCCTTTCACTATATTTGCAAACAATGCTCCCGTTTCCAACCCTGCCTTCCCTTATCTCGGCAACATCCCACAGTATGACGCTGCCGTTGATCGTCGAGAATTTTACATTGCCTTGAAGATCCTCGAATTTAAGATCGCCGATGGTTATGGAAGCCTCCACCGAGCTTTCGACGTCTGCTATCGAAATACAGCCGCGCTTCGAATCGACCGCGATATCCAGATGATCCGGTACATACAAATCGATCTTGATCTTGGTTTGATAGGCGCGTTTCGATCTATTTTCGACGCTGAAATAAAAAACGCTGTCGCGAATATCGTATTCAAATTCGCATTTCTTGGCTAAATTTTTACAAACCCCCAGGCTCTTCCCTATTACGCTGCATTCCCCTTCAATCCCGATTTGCGAGTCCTTGACGCCATAAATATTGACAAAACAATCCTCAAATTTACAGACGACAGCGGCGATTCCCGTTGAAGAAAATTCTTCTGAGTGACTTTTTACCGCTTCCTGCACGATATACCCGTAAGCGTTTCCGGTTCCAAGTCCAACCAGGCGGAGGAGACCGATAATCGCAAAAAAGAACCTAATTCGACTGTTCATAGATAATCCTCAGTTTGTTATTTAAAATCCAATCAGGACGTAGTTTACAAAAAAACAAAAAACGAAACTTCCCCCCTTTCTTCTGAAGGGGGGAATCAAAGGGGGGTCGAGTGCAGCGTTCTAAAAATTTCGTTTGAAATCCACTGGCGCTTCCTCAGCTTCGATCTCGTTCTCAGCTTTTTTCTTGTCCTTTCTCATCAGGTAATGCGCCAGCAACATCCCGGAGCCGATAAACAGCGGAATAACGCTGATCGTATCGTAATCCGCATCGATTATGTCGCCGATGACCAGCGCCAGACCGACGCCGATAAAGATAAACGGCCAAACGAACGGATTGTGCTGTTTATGTTTTCCTTTTACCTCTGTAACCATCGGCACATCCACGCCTTTATCAATCGCCAGCATTTTCTCTTCGTGCAAATACTTGTTTTTCCGACTGTAAGCTTGAACCGAAATGTACACGATTAGGACGACTGTCCCGAAAAAAGAAAGCGTGCCGATAATCGGTATTAAGAATTCCATTTTACTCTCCTGTATTTTAAATTCGCTTTTTTCACTTTTCAATTAGTTAGACTTGCGCCTGTATAAAAATGTTACATCGACCATTTTTTTTTAATGTACAATATAATGTGTACAAATTACCGAATCGTTCCCACGCTGGAGCATGGGAACGAGTTTGTTTTTTTCGGTAGGGCAGGCGTCTCTGCCTGCCGGTCGAGTTATGTTTTTTTTCGGTAGGGCAGGCGTCTCCGCCTGCCAGCCGAGTTATGGTTTTTTCGGTAGGGCAGGCGTCTCCGCCTGCCAGCCGAGTTA
>CAZWOY010000416.1:0-4001 GCA_964635255.1 uncultured bacterium | reverse complement strand
CCTGCCTGCCAATGCGATCCAGCAAGATTGAGAAGGCAGGCGGGGACGCCTGCCCTACTGGTAGAATTTTTATTTTTCCCAGTAACTCACAAGAAATATAAAATCAGAGGTGCATCATTTTCAGAGTAACAACACGCGCCGATTGGGATGGGCTGGTCAGCGCAGCGCTGTTGAGCATCGTTGAAGACGTCGATCGGTATCGATTTATTGAACCGGGACCATTTCAGTCAGGCGAATTGACCATTACCGGGGAAGACCTTATCGCCAACCTTCCTTACCGCGAAGGCTGCGCGATGTGGTTCGACCACCACGCGACGAACAAAATTGACCGGGATTTCCGCGGCGCTTGGTGGATAGCTCCCTCGGCGGCTCGAGTGATTTATGAATACTATTCGGATGGCAACCTCGACGAATTCGAGGAGCTTATACAGATTACGGACAAAATAGATTCCGCGCAGCTTACGATGGATGACGTCAAAGATCCGAAAGGTTATGTGTTAGTTTCCTATACGGTGGAAGGTAAGAAACTCGAAGACGAACCCTACTGGATCCGGTTGATCGAACTGATAAAGAAAAATGACTTGAGCGCGCTTTTAGCCGATGAGCAAGTCAAGGAACGGTGCATGGAATATATCTCAAATAACGAGCAATACGGACAAGCGCTGAATCTGTATTCCGACCTTGAGGGCGCCGTTCTGGTTACGGATTTCAGAAAAGTATATCATGGAGAATCGGGCAACCGTTTCCTGGCGTTCACGCTGTTCCCGGAGTGCAGCATCTGGGTCAGAGCGCAGGATCATCCCAACGATCCGAATCTGTCGCATATATCAGTGGGACACAGCATTTTCAACCGGACGTCCAACGTCCACGTCGGCGAACTGATGGCAAAATACGGCGGCGGGGGACATAAGGGAGCCGGCTCGTGCCGCCCCCCGAAGGAGGAATCGGATAAAGCGCTGAAAGAGATAGTCGAAGCTTGCAAAGAGTAGTAGCTCGAACACTCTTGTTCGATCTTTTTAAAGTAGCTCGAACACTCCCGTTCGACATTTCTCTGGAAAATCGATTTAACTTGATTCTATTTTTAGGCTCTTGATAAAATTGAACTTTTCTGGATTCCAGCTTTCGCTGGAATGACTGCCTGATGCGTCCGCAGGCAGTTTATTGCGCGGGAATTAATAAAATGTCGAACAAGGGTGTTCGACCTGCTGAGATTGGAGTTTATTTCAGAAATACGATACATGTCAAATTCAAAAAAAATACGCCGGCAATTTATAGATTTTTTCGTCGAGCGCGACCATACGGTCGTTCCGTCCGCTCCGGTCGCGCCGGCGGATGATCCGACGCTGCTGTTCACGAATGCGGGAATGAACCAGTTCAAGGACGTTTTTCTTGAACAAGGCAGCCGTCCCTATTCGCGGGCGGTCGATTCGCAGAAGATAATCCGCGTCAGCGGGAAGCACAACGATCTTGAGGAAGTCGGGGATTCGCCCATTCATCATACGTTCTTTGAGATGTTGGGCAACTGGTCGTTCGGCGATTATTACAAACCGGAAGCCATCCGCTGGGCGTGGGAACTTTTGACCAAAGTGTGGAATATGGACGCAGAGCGGATTTACGCAACCGTATTCGAAGGAACAGACGAAGCTCCCTACGATAAAGAAGCGTTCGACGGATGGTTGGCGGAATCCGGAATCGACAAGGAACGGGTTTCGCTCCATGGCGCGAAAGATAACTTCTGGGAAATGGGCGAAGTCGGACCCTGCGGTCCTTGCAGCGAGCTGCACTATGATTTAGGCGAAGAATTTTGCGCGAAAAAGGACGTCCCCGATCATAAATGCAAAGTCAACGGCGACTGCGGCAGGTTTATCGAACTGTGGAACCTCGTTTTTATTCAATATCGCCGCGACCGCGAAGGAAAGCTGCATCCGCTGCCGCGCAAACACGTCGATACCGGCGCCGGCTTCGAGCGCATTGTGCGCGTGTTAGAGGGAGCGAAATCGAATTATGAGACGTCGATTTTTCAACCGCTGATCGATAAACTTGCTAATCTGTCCGGCGTAAAGTATCATCCCGGCAAAGAAGGCAAGCCCCACCGCGTCGCAGTCGATCATGTCCGGTCGATTTCATTTTCGCTGGCTGATGGAGTATTGCCGTCCAATGAGGGCAGGGGGTACGTCATCCGCCGCATCCTCCGCAGAGCCGCACGCTACGGGCGCGAAATCGGTCTTGAATCGCCGTTTATTTTCAAACTGGTCGATCCGCTGGTCGAAAACCTGGGCGACGCCTATCCTGAGATTAAAGAGCGTTACAAACACATCACCGGCGTAATCAAAGCCGAGGAGGAGAGCTTCGCGCGAACCTTAGGGCGCGGTTTGGAACTGTTTGGGAATATAATCGAGCGCGTCGAACAAGAAAAATCCAACGCGATTTCCGGCTCGGACGCTTTCAAGCTCTACGATACTTACGGCTTCCCGCTGGATTTGACCGAGTTAATGGCTCGCGAACGGAATTTGACGGTCGATAAAGACGAATTCGACGCATTGATGGCAGAACAACGTCGACGGGCGCGCGGCGGGGACAGGTTCAAAGCCGGCGGCGAACTGGGCGAAGGGATGAAAAGCGAGTTCGCCGGCTACGACTTGACCGAAACCTGGGCGACCATTTTAGCGGCGGCGCAGGATAAAAAACAAACTGAAATCGTTTTAGATAAAACTCCTTTCTACGCTGAGGCTGGCGGACAAGTCGCGGACTGGGGCATAATCGAAACCGGCGGGGGAAAGCTATTCGTTAAGGAAGTTGCTAAAGTCGGCGACGCAATTGTTCACCGGGGAAAATGGAAAGGCGGATCACTGCCGGACAGGGGAGAGGCGGCCACCGCGCGCATCGATTTGAACCGGCGGCGGCCCATACAATACAACCATACGGCGACGCATCTGGTTCACGCAGCCCTGCGCAAGCATTTAGGACCGCATGCAACACAAGCCGGATCGCTGGTTGCGCCGGACAGGCTGCGGTTCGATTTTACCCACTTCGAGCGCCTTACGCCTGAGCAGATCGAGGAGATCGAGAAAACGGTCAACGAAGCCATCCGCGCCGACTATCCTGTTTGCTGGTATGAAAAACCGTTTCAGGAAGCGGTCGATGCGGGAGTAACGGCGCTGTTCGGCGAGAAATACGGCGATACGGTCAGGATCATCCACATCGGCGACCTGGACGCGCCCTATTCGCGGGAGCTCTGCGGCGGAACACACGTCGATCGGACAGGGAGCCTCGGATTATTCCGCATCGTTTACGAAGGCGCGGTATCCGCCGGAGTCCGCAGGATCGAAGCGGTTACCGGCGAAGCGGCGCTTGAGATGATGCATTCGGATAGAAATGAGTTGGACGCGATAAAAGACCTGCTGAGTTCCCACGGCAGCAGTCCTTCGGAAAAACTCGCCAAGACGCTGGAAGAGAAGAAGGCGCTTGAAAAAGAGCTGCAGGCTATGCACGAAGACTGGGCGCAAAGAACCGCGCGCGAGATGATCGAACGCGGCGAAGAGGTCAACGGCGTTTCCGTTTTAACCGGACAATTCGAGAATCTCAGCATCGACTGGCTGAAAATGGTCGGCGACGCCATTCGCAGCGGAAAAGGCGCGTACGCCGCGCTGATGACCACCAGCTTAGGCAAATCAGGGCAGTTATGCTGCGTGGTCAGCGACGAAGCGATGGAAAAACACAAGCTGAAAGCGGGCGATTTAGTCGGAAAAGCCGCCAAACTCGCCGGCGGCGGCGGCGGCGGCAGACCGCACATGGCGACCGCTGGAACGCGCCAGCCGGAACTGCTGGGGAAGGCGGCGGAAGCGTTTGGGGAGATTGTGAAAGGAGGGTGATTGCCCGGGAATGGAAAATAGAGCTAAGCAAGAGAGCTAAGTGAGCTAAGAGAGCTAAGAGAGCTAAGTGAGCTAAGAGAGCTTGCAGACGCCCCCGTCTGCAAGCTTAGAGTGCGCGAAGTAAAAAGC
>CAZWOY010000415.1:0-4011 GCA_964635255.1 uncultured bacterium | reverse complement strand
TTGGGAAATGAGTCTATTTTCATGTTCCGTGGCAAAAACGCGCTTCTTGAATAATTTTTTAAAAGGATCGATGCTTAAGACAAAAAATACAATTCGCAACCAGAAACTGCAGGATTTCGATATAGGGCTGTTTCTTGTGATTATTGCCTTGACGCTGTTCGGCTTAGCCTTGATTTACAGCGCCGGAGCGGCGAGGAATAATATGCAGTTTTTTCAAAAGCAGTTGCTGGTGGCAATTGTTGGTTTTATCGTTATGGTTTCGATTGTCACAGCGCCGCCGCGTTTGTTTTATGCGATTGCCTATCCATTCTATGCCTTATCGATCATAGCTCTGATGATAGTTTTAATAGCCGGCGTGGTCGGATTTGGCGCCAAGCGCTGGCTTGCAATCGGCGGGTTGCAATTACAACCTTCGGAACCTGCGAAAATTGCTTTTATTTTAATGCTTGCTTCTATTTTTTCCGATTGGCGAAGCAAATCCAATCTAAAACTCTTATGGCTCTTATTTGCAGTTGGCATACCTGTATTTGGTTTAGTTCTTGTTCAGCCTGACTTAGGAACTTCTTCGGTTTTCCCGATCATTGCCATTGGAATGTTAGCCTGGTATGGGTTGCCGCTATCTTATTTCTTGATAATGGGGCTTCCGTTTGTTTCCGTCTTTATTAGTCCTTATCCATATATTATACTCCCGGTTTTGTTAATGGGCCTTTATTATATTAAAAGAAAAGGCCTTGGCTGGCTGGCATTATTAGCTTTAACTGCAGTATGCGTCTTAGCCGCAATTACAGCGCCGATGGTCTGGGATCAGTTGGAACCCTATCAGAAAAACAGATTGATTACATTTATGAATCCATCTGCAGATCCCTTAGGATCGGGTTACCAGGTTATACAATCTCAGGTTGCAATCGGTTCGGGCGGACTAACGGGAATGGGATATATGGAAGGAACTCAAACACAATTGAGATTCTTGCCGCAGCAACATACTGATTTTATATTTTCATTGGCGGGCGAAGAGTTCGGTTTAGTTGGAACTACGCTCATATTATTTTTATATTTCATCTTTGGGTATCGTAGTTTTAGAATCGCCTCAATAGCAAAAAACCAATTCATGGGTTTTACTGTTATCGGCTTAAGCGTAATGATTCTGTATCATTGTTTGGTCAACATTGGGATGGCTTTGAGCATCCTGCCGGTTACAGGCTTGCCATTGCCGTTTCTTAGCTATGGCGGTTCATTTTTGTTAAGTTGCCTGGTCTCTTCCGGCATAATACTTTCTGCAAGTTTTCATCGAAGGGAATACTAAAACCATGAATAAGAAGCGTTATTCTTCTTTCTATTTTCCGATTTTACTCGGGTTGTTATTGTGTTATTCTTTATCCAGTGCAGCCGCCTTTAAATCGGATTATGATTCGGCTCTGAAGGCTTATGAATCCGCAGGCGCGAAAACCGAATTTAAAAGAATCGCTGGATTATTTCACGATTTATCAAAGCGTGACGACGCTGGCAGACTTCGAGCCAATACTCACTACTGGGAGGGAGAATGCTGGTTTAGAGCCGAAGATTATGAAAGAGCCATTCAAGCGTTTGAACGAGTGCAATTGCATCCCGATTCTTATAAAGAAGAACCGGCGCGTTTCATGGTTGCTAAATGTTTGATATTTCTCAATAAAGAAAAACAAGCCAAATGGGAAGTAGAACGCTTTTTAAAAGATTATCCAAAATCGAAATTTAACAAATATTTAAAAAGCAGAATTAGAGAAATGGGCGGCCAGTCTGATTAAACTCAAAGCTAAATTTTGACTTTTCGGGAATATGATTAACTTAAAAAAACACTTCATCGCGGCATTTTGCTTTTTCGCTGTTTTCTGCTTTTGTGGCGAACTTCCAGCCGTGGAATATGATATCTGGCCGGTGGACGCCGATCCGGCGCTAACCAGTTCGTTTTGCGAGTATAGACCTGGACATTTTCACAGCGGGATAGACCTCAAAGTCTGGGGACAGGTCGGATTGCCCTGCAGGGCGATTGAAGACGGTTGCGTTTCGAGATTAAAAGTGACCCCGGGCGGATATGGCAGGGCGCTTTATTTAACATTGAAAGATGGCAATATTGCTGTTTATGCCCATCTGGATGGATTTAGCGAAGAGATTGAAGAGATTGTCGCTGCGGAACAGCACAAGCAGAACAGTTTTTCAATTGAGTTGTACTTCGAGGAAGACAGTCTGAAGTATAAGAAAGGCGAAATCGTCGCCTACAGCGGACAGAGTGGCGTTAAGCATCCTCATGTGCACTTTGAAATACGAGATTCAAACCAGCGTCCTTTAAATCCACTGTTGAACGGGTTCAGGATCAAAGATACTATTTCGCCGACTCCCCTTGCGCTGGCGATTACGCCTCTGGATGGCTCTTCGACGGTCGAATGCGATGCGCAAACGCGTGTTTACAGACCATTATACAAGCATCATGATGGAACCTATCGAACTCGCGATCCCATTGGCGCAGCCGGGAAAGTGGGAGTATCGGCGCGCGCCTACGATAAAGCCGATATGGCGGAAAACCCGCTGGCGGTCTATAAAATCGAAATGTACGTTAACGATGATCTCAAATATAAAACCGAATTCGATCAATTTTCTTTCTCAGAAACAAGATTAATGGAGGTGGAGCGTAATTTCCGGTTAAAGAGAAATGGCTGGGGAGTGTTTCATAGACTATTTCACGCGGCGGGGAATGACCTTGAACTGTGCGACGGCAATGGGATTATCGATATCGATCAAAATATCGATGATCCGGTCGAGGTAAAATTAATACTGTCAGATGTATATAATAATTCCACTGA
The DNA here is from genome assembly GCA_964635255.1 of uncultured bacterium. Lineage (GTDB taxonomy): Bacteria > Electryoneota > AABM5-125-24 > Hatepunaeales > Hatepunaeaceae > CAZWOY01. The sequence continues at coordinate 1,177 of CAZWOY010000415.1, read as the reverse complement.
AGTTCGTTTTCTGTTAGTTTCAGATAAAATTGCGGACGATTCACGCCTGGTCGGCGGCGATCCGATTATACATGGCATTATGGATTATTCCGGCAATGAATCGAGACTGCGGGTTGACATTCTCGATAAGTTTATTCGAATTGCAGCGCCGCCCGGAATAAAGAAAATACATATCAATAGTTCGATGAATTATTTTGGCAATGTTTGCAAAGTTGACGGCGGCGGCGCCTTAGCTTGGATTCCACCGGATGATTTCGATGGGAAATTGAACATTGAAACCTTTGACAAGAATGATAATGTTGTCAGGAATTATGGTATTAATCTGTATCCGGTGGAAGCGGAACAAGAAGCTGAAATCATCAGTTACGACGATCAGGTTAAGATTTCTCTGTCCGATCGATCGCTTTATACGAAAACCTGGCTGCGAATTATACCGGATTCCGAATATGAAGTCGAAAACTGGGTTAAGCGAGTCTATCGCGTGGAACCTGCCGATCAGCCATTGAAAAGCGAAGCCTGGGTTGGCATTGCCGCCGATGGAATTAATGAGGAAGGCTGGGGATTGTATTATTATGATCGACGGCGGGGATGGACTTTCCTTGACAAGCGGATAGAAGATGGATACTTTACATCATCGGTATTGAGTTGGGAACGGTTCGGCTTAATGCGAGATACGGACAAACCTGATTTGAGAATATTGGGAATGTCCGATAGTATGGAGATAGAGAATCCAACGCCAAAGTTCATTGCCCTGGTTAAGGATGAAACTTCCGGCATATCGAGCGATGGACTTAAAATGAAGATCGACGGCAATGAAGTTCCTGCGGAATACGATCCGCCGCGGGATCTTTTTAAATACACTGTCTGGAAACCTTTAGCGCCGGGTGAACACCAATTGGAAGTATATGCAGAAGATCAAGCCGGAAATTCGCAAACGAGAAAACTTTCATTTTCGATTAAACCTTAAGTACTTTTTGGAGGGAATACAATGTTTATCGTCGATTTGGAGAACCGGATTATTCATGATATGAGTTTTGTGAGATACGAGTGCAACATCAGGAAAATACCGAAAGATAAAATCAAGAAGCTTTACAGCATTCAAACTGTAAAGCGAATGGTCGATACCTCACATGTGCCAACTTACAATGGATGTCCCTACTGTATGTCGGAGTATCAT
>CAZWOY010000414.1:0-4016 GCA_964635255.1 uncultured bacterium | reverse complement strand
TGCGCGCTTCAGCGCGTACCGGGCGCTTCATGCGCGCTGAAGCGCGCACTCAATGCGATAAAGCCAAGATTCTATTTTCCCCGAAATAGATCCAACTGGATCGGACGCTCCCGCTCGACGACGGCTGCGCCCCCTTTGTCCCTTCTTCAATAGAAGGGGGGAGATTAGTTCCAGAGGAACTAACCTCATTTAAAGGCTATTCGGAATTATTCTTTACTTTCCTCCTCCGGCAAGCTGTGTGAAATCTTTTCCCAGAATTCCTCGAATTTGAATTCCTTATACGTCGGACTTTCCTCATTGTGACAGGTAACGCACGTAGTATTCGGTTCGGCGATCATTCCGTTGGCGATTGACTTTTCACGGTCTTCCATGATCGACTTCTTCCAGTAATCGCCTCCGGCGCCGTGGCAGGATTCACAGGCGATTCCGTTCTCCATGACTACGTCCTCGGTCAAGGTCGAATCTTTGCCATAGCCGGTTACATGGCATTTTAAACATGCCGGATCTTCCTGCGGGCTGCCTTCATGCCCTAATTTGGCGTAAGCTTCCATTGCAGCCTCGCCGCCAAGTGTTTCGAAGGCTTTCGCGTGAGGTCCGCTTTCCCATTTCTCGAATATCATGCCGTTCTTCTCGCCTCGATGGCAAAGCTTGCATTTTTTTAAACCCGCATATTCATGTTCGGTTTCGTCTGCATTGTATGCTATGCCTGCTATCAAGGAAAAGCAGAATACTATCAGAAGTATATTTCGCATTGCAACTCTCCTTTGGTTTTTATGTAAAAATTTCTTTCTAATTTACTCCTCCGTTAACGTGCAGTCCGGGTTCGACGATGTTTCCATCGGCGTCCACCACGTCGCCGTGGCACCAGTAGCACTGGTTTATCGAAGCCCACTGCGGGTGGGTTCCTCCCGGCGGCATTCCATGGCAGCTATTGCAATCCGCCCAGCCGCCTTCCGCCGTCCAGCTTGCGCTGTTGTCGCCGTGGCAGTAAACTGAGGCGCAGGTGTTGTTTTCAGCGTTATAGACCGGTTCCGATTCGCCTTTAACCGCCGGGTAATGAAAAACTACCTCAGCTTTTCCAGGACTGTCGTCTTCAATATGTCCTTCGGCGTCCCACTCCTTCGGAACGATATGGCAGACTTTGCATTCAACCGGTCTGGCGGCGCCGGTATTCCCCATTAAATGCGTTCTGTGAACGCCAACGCCGGGATGATTTGTTTCCGTGTTCCCAGTCAGATCCTCCGGCGGAGCCCAATGAACCGGATTGGTGAAATCACCGCTGGAGTTTCCATGACAGGTGTTGCAATCCTGAGGTCCCTTATGCGATGGAGAATGGCAGTCGCCGCCGCTGCATGATCCGCCCAGCGACAGCCTGTCTTCGGAAACCGTATTGGCGTGGCAGACGCAGCACGAGCCGATATCCCAGTTGTGTTCCCTTAAATAAGCGGTGTGACTGCGGCTGGTTCCACTGAACGGAACAGGATGACGATTTGCGTTATGGCACTTATAGCATGATCGGTCTTTTTCGCCGCCGGCAAGGATGACGCCGTTTTCAACGCCGTGCAGATCTTCGCCGTGGCACTCGGCGCACTGGCTCAATCGATCCGCTGAAACCGCAGCGTAATCGCCATGATCTTCGATTGACTCGAACGGATGATAGCCCTCCGCTTCCAAAGGCGCATAATCGCCGTCAACTACGCTGCCACAGCCGGAAAAGAAAACTAAAACAAAAACTCCCGCGAACAGCGCCATTAAAAATGCATTGATCAGATTATTTTGTATGTTCATTGAATCCTCCTTATTCATGGCATTTAGCGCAGGTTGGATCTTCGTCTATCGTGTCGTGGCAGGAAAGGCACGTTTCATAGAACATTTCCGCTTCCGCAGCATGTTCGCCTCCCTCCATCGCGTTGGCATAAGCCGGTCCAAGCGCATGCGGCATTGGCGTCATCGCACGGTGGCACATAATGCACGACTCCCGCGTTTCATGGCAAACCATACATTCGCCGCCGAACATCGTTTCGCTGAAGTGGTTGAACTTCCAGGTCGGCGGATGCGGATCGCCGGAAGTCAGATTTACGCCCTGATGGCAATCGTCGCAGGCGTCCTGTTCATGGCACATTGCGCAGTCGGACGCGCCGGACGAGGCGTCGATTCCATGATCTTCCATCCAGGTGATCAAGCCATGATCGGCCGGCTCCGGTTTTACGCCGAGATGACAGCCGGCGCAGTCAAGCTCGCCCTCGCCGTGACGGTGGCAGGACTGGCAATCCTTCATGTCCGGAAGCCCCGGTTCATAACCCATTTCTTCGGTCATAACATGACAATCCTCACAATCCGGAACATCTCCCAGATGGTCGTTATGCGCAAATCCCAGGTAAAAATATCCGCCTCCGATGTAACCCGCCGGATCGTCGGGATTGGAATGACAGGTTCCGCAGTTATCTATGTCTTCGACCTCGTGGCAGTCTCCGCAAACGTCATGTCCGGCTATCGACTTACCGCCAGCCGGTTGAGCGGCTATTCCTTCATGGCAGTAATCGCAGTCGAGTTCGGCGTCGATTGCGTGTATTTCATGGCTGAAGATCAACGGATCGGATTTTGAATTGCCCGAACTGATGACCAGGCTCGATAAAATGAATATTGAACCTGTGAGTAAAATGAATATAAAGCTTTTGCGTCTCATCCGCTCGTCCTCCCCGTATCGAATTTCCACTTTATACCGCCTAAGAATCGGCGGTCGCTGGTAAATTGCGGAGTTCTGTATGCCTGGTATTCTCCGAATAAGACTATCTGCCTGTAGAAAAATGGCGTATAGCGTACGCCGGTCAGCAGCGTAATCAGATTTTCTTCTTCGATTTCAAACTCTTCCCATTCATAGGAAGTAAATGAACCGCTGGCATAAGCTTCATATCCGGGGATTGGTTTATACCTAAGGCTCGCCCAGGGACCTTCCGATTTCGAGAGATCGCCCAACTGCATCCGGTAGCCCACTTGACCGCAGGGCGTGGTCAGAACAGGTCCTAACCGGTAACCTGAAGTGTTTTTAACAAGAATAGCGGTTCCCTCGATTCCCAACGCCCACTGGTTGACAATCAGATATTTGTCGAAAGCGAAACGGACGCGCATCCTCGAGGGCGTTTCCGCCGAGCTGAACCACGATTCGTCAGGAGTGTCAGGATTGTATATTCCAAACTCAAACAGTCCTCTAAGATCAGATTTCAAATAGCGCAGACGGCATATAAATTTTCTTAGAAGCGATTCCGACGGTTTTACTTGCAGTGAAGCCAGCAAACGTAATTCGTCGTTTAGCATCGTATTTCCCATAAGTCCAATGCGACGCCTCAATGCGGAATTATTGCGCATCTGATTCGCGTAGGACAGGGAAAGTTTGCTGCGTTTCCAATTGAACAGCTTCGTCGGGAACCAGCTAAACTCGCCGCCGAATGCTGCGGCTTTATCGAATTCTTCGAATTCAAACTCGCTCATTTTATCGCCCATCATCCCGCCGAACACTTTCAGCCGGTACGCCTTTCCCAGCTTCTTTTCAACTTCCAGCCCGTCGATAACGCCGATGACGACGCCGTTGTAGAGAAAGTTGCGCCCTAAACGCATTTGCAAATCGTCGGTTATTCCGCCGTATCCGATGTAGCCTTTGAGGAATCTGCCGCGCCCCGAAGCGCTGAATTCGTCTTCGCTGTCGCCGATGTAGCCGCCTGAGAAGTGGATACTTAGCGGTCCATCGGTCTGATAAACGGAAAAGCTCGTCGCTTGCATCAGCCAGAAGTGGTTGTTCTGCCCGTAATCTTCATAGCCGTATCCTTTGACTCCCAACGAACCTCTGACTCGTACGTTCGCTAGAGCGTCATTCAGAATGGGAATGGCGGCTAATCCGGTTACAAATAGAATGAACAGCCACACTCGTATCTGTTTATGCATCATGAAACCTCCTCGATTTATTTACTGCGAAAATAAAGAATTCTACCGGTAGGGCAGGCGTCTCTGCCTGCCTTCGC
>CAZWOY010000413.1:0-4030 GCA_964635255.1 uncultured bacterium | reverse complement strand
CCCCTTCAGATAGAATGGGGGAGATTAAGCGGTCTATTTTCCCAGTAAATTCTTTTTCACATGTAACAATTCTTCCTACACAGGAGTCTATTAATACAAACGGGGACCAATTGAACTGTTCGGTTGTGGACATTGGTTGAGTTTAGATCGAACACTGTTACCGGCAATTTCAAATGTATGTTGCTGAAAATAAGAATCTTATGTTTTGGCATGAAAATCGCCTCATGTTGATATAAGATTCAAACAAATCAGGAGGAAAAAATGTATCGTGGTCCCGTGATTCTAAGAGTTTTCATGTCTGTCTTTTTTACCGCTGCGCTGGGTTTTCTGGTCGGATGTTCCGACACAACTCCAGTAACGCCAGAAGAAGATAATTCCAGACCGGAAAAATGGAACAAGCAAAATCCTAATTCTGAAATTCGGATTGCTGAAACAGATAGCGCTGTTCGGCTGTCCGGAGATTTTCTTTTAGCGCCCTCAAATTTAATCTTGACGTTAAACGAGAATACCCAGTCGATTGAGACATTTCACTGCATCTTGATCTGGGTGGACAATTCACACGGCGAGCAAGGATTCGTTATCGAACGGCAGCAGGGAATAGACGGCGAGTGGCGTGAACTGTCACGCGTCGAAGCAAACCAAACCGTATTCACCGACCTTGGTTTGTCGCCGCATAACGCCTATTCATACAGGATCAAAGCCTTTAATGACCGGTGTTGCTCAAATTATTCGAATGAGCCGGTAGTTCGCACCGGGGATGCGCCGGAACTGCCGGATAAGGCTGATTAACAATTTCACATCATTAAATCGCCGCCGTTAATATCGATCGAAGCGCCGGTAATATAGCCGGCGCCGGCGGCTAAAAAGAGAGCCAGATCAGCAATTTCAGCGGGAGTTCCTAATCGCGGAACAGGAAAACTACCTTCATAATCGGCTATCTGCTTCGGATTGCACTCGAGCCGCACCATTTCGGTATCGATCAATCCGGGGCAGATGGCGTTTACTGTAATGTTATAGCCGCCAACCTCCTTTGCAACCGCCCGGGTAAATCCTAACACGCCCGCCTTGGAAGTCGTATAATGCGCGCCTCCAAGCGTGCTGACGCTGCGCCCCGCTGAAGACGAAATATTTATGATCCTGCCGAACTTCTGATCCCGCATCAACGGAAGAACTGCTTTAGTACAAAGGAAAACGCCATTCAAATTGACCCTCAGAACCAGATCCCATTCTTCCTTATCTATACTGAAAATTCGACTGGTGCGAAGTATTCCGGCGTTGTTCACCAGTATATGCACCGCGCCGAAATGATCTGCCGCCGTTTTTACCAGAAGATCGACGTCGTCTTCATTTGAAACGTCTGCTTTAACGAAAAATGCTCCAATCTTTTCAGCGACTTTCTGCGTTTCTTCTCTCACATCATTGATAATGACGCGCGCGCCTTCTTCGATATATTTTTCAGCTACAGCCTTCCCCAGACCCTGGGCTGCGCCGGTTATGATTGCAACCTTTCCTCGAAGCTTTCCTTGTGGCATCGATCGAAATCCCTTTTAAAAATCCTTGTAAACAATGTAATACTTGTACGATTCAATGCAAATATCTCTTTGTTTATTATGTATCACTCAATAAAATTGATACAATCAATCTTTGGAAATACTACTAAGCGCATAAAATAGCTGTCATCATGAGGAATCCACAGCGTTGTGAAATTCTGGCGATTTCAAGATGTTGGGAGATTGCTTAGTCTGCTAAGGGCAGACTCGCAATGGCACTATTTTCTGCACATACTAATACAAGAGGTAAAAAATGCAAACCAGAAAACTTGGTTATACAGATTTGGAATTCACCGAGATCGGATTCGGCGCCTGGGCGCTTGGGGGAGGAAACTGGAAATTCGGCTGGGGCGAACAGGATGATATGGAATCCATTCATGCTATCCTGCGCGCATTAGAATTGGGCGTAAACTGGATCGATACTGCAGCCGCTTATGGCTTGGGACACAGCGAGGAAGTAATCGCTAAAGCCCTCGAAGGCAGGCGCGAGGAAATGTATATTGCCACGAAATGCTCGCTGGTCTGGGACGAACAGGGCGAAATCACGCCTAACCTCAGGTATGACAGCGTAATCGAAGAGTGCGAGAACAGCCTGCGCAGGCTCAGAACCGATTATATCGATCTCTATCAGATTCATTGGCCTCGCGACGAGGAGCGTATTCAGGAAGGATGGAAAGCGATTTCCAAATTGATCGAAGACGGCAAAGTCCGCTATGGCGGCGTTTCTAATTTCAGCGTATCCCAAATGAGACAATTGCAGCCGATACATCCGATAGCTTCGCTTCAGCCACCCTACAGCATGTTGAGGCGGGGAGTCGAAGTCGATGGCGAATTCGATTATTGCCGTGAAAAGAACATTGGCGTTATTTGTTACAGCCCGATGCAATCCGGTTTATTGACTGGGAAATTCGACGTCGACCGCGTCGATGACAACGACTGGCGCAAGCAAGCCGGCGAATTCCAGGAACCGAACCTTTCCATAAATCTCGATTTTGTCGAAAACCTGCGAAAAATCGCGAACAAATACGATAAAACCGTCGCCCAGCTTGCAATAGCTTGGACGCTGAGACGCGAAGAAGTAACAGCGGCAATCGCCGGCGCAAGACGGCCTTCCCAAATCGAAGAAACTGTTGGCGGTTCCGGATGGGAGATCGAAAAGGAAGATTTGGATAATATCGAATCGCTGTTGGAGGACAGGCTGCGCAAGCTTAAGGAAAAAGGCGGATATATCAGCGGAACCGGAATAAGTTGATCGCAGCGGCTTCTTTTTTTAGCATTGCAGAAAATGGCTGTTATTGTTTCGCGCGCTGAATTCGAACTCGCAATAGCAGCCATTTTCCGCACGATATTATACAAAATTTAAACCCAGGATAAATCCAATGCGAATACTAATCATCGGCGGAACCGCCTTTATCGGCTACTGGACCTTGATGCGGCTGAATGAATCGAACAGGCATACCATCGCCATTTTCAATCGCGGTTCGCGAAGCGATGAAATCCCTTCAAACATTAAGCAAATCCACGGCAATCGAGATAAGATTAACGAATACAAGAGGGAGTTTACAGATTTTAAACCCGATGTCGTCGTGGATATGTTTCCATTATCCGACGCTGATGCAAAAAAAGTGACTGAAGTTTTCAAAAGTATCGCGCCTCGAATAGTAGCATTGAGCAGTTGCGACGTCTATCGAGCTTATGATATTTTAATCGGCAATCGAAAAAGTCCGCCTGACCAAATCCCTTTGACAGAAAACTCACCCTTGCGGGAAGAATACTATCCTTATCGCGATTATTCGTCTATGCCGGAAAAAATGAAAAAATACGATAAAATATTAGCGGAAAAAATCTATCTGCACGACGACAATTTCGGGGCGACTATTCTGAGATTGCCAATGGTTCATGGGCCCCGCGACTACCAGCATCGTTTGTACGGTTACATTAAACGAATGGATGATAATCGTCCTGCAGTCTTAATCGATAAGCGGCAGGCATACTGGAAGGTTTCTCGCGGCTATGTAGAAGATCTGGCTTATGGAATAAGTCTCGCTGTCGAAAGCGAGAATCGCGACCATAAAGTCTTCAATTTGGCAGACAAGTTTAGTTTCACCGAGCAGGAGTGGGTTCAGGAAATCGGTAAAAGCATCGGTTGGGACGGAAAAGTCGTCATTCCACCCGTCACATCTCCTGAATTGCCTGAAGAACCGATGCAGGATTTAGTTATCGATACTACAAAAATCCGCAAGGAACTCGGATATTTAGAGCCAATTCCATTCGACGAAGCTCTCAACCGAACAATCGAGTGGGAAAGAAATAATCCCCCGGAAAAAATCGATCCCCAGTCGTTCGATTATGAAAAAGAGGATAATGTTTTAAAGGGAATGAGAATTTTATAGAATTTTTTGCACTACAGGCGCTACTATATGCATTTATTACTACGTGCAGAAAAAAGTGTCATTGCGAGTCTGCCTTTGGCAGACTAA
>CAZWOY010000412.1:0-4032 GCA_964635255.1 uncultured bacterium | reverse complement strand
CTACTGATAAAATTTATTTTTGGGGGATAGGATTACCTGGATTTGCGGAATCCTGGCTGCTTTGAACTTGGGTTCTCGCCCAGTCCGACAATCCGTTCCGCATGAGTAAACACCGTCGCCCGCGTTTCACGAACGAACGCGCACAGCGTAATCCCCAGTCGATCCGCCGTTTCGATCGACAAAGACGTCGGCGCGGATATGGCTGAAATCAGTTCAATTCCCGCGCGGGCGCATTTGCAGACCATCTCAAGGCTGACCCGGCATGAGAGTACAGCCCAGCATCCGCCAAAGGTAATTCCATCGAACAGGCATTTGCCGATGCTTTTATCGAGAGCGTTGTGCCGCCCCAAATCTTCGGCGCAGGCGACCAGTTCTCCGCCTCTATCGAAAATTCCGGCGATATGAGCTCCCCCGCAGGTTTCGAACAGCGGTTGATGTTTGGACAGTATTTTATTTGCCGAACGCAGGTATTGACAGTCGATGCGCAGTGTGGAACCGACCGCCGGCAAGTTCGCGAGCTTTTTGCTGAATTCCTCCGTCCCACAGGCTCCGCAGGCGGAGACAATGAGCAGGTTTCGCCCCGAATCCATAATTTTGGGAATTTTTTCTTTCAGTTTCACGCGGATCGCGCCGGGATCATTCTTGCATTTTTCAATCGAGATGACGTCCTTAATCGATTCGATAACGCCTTCGGAAAACAAAAAACCCGCCGCCATGGGGAGTTCGTCGATAGGCGTACACAGCAGAGTGTACTGTTCGACGCCCTCCACATCGATAAGCAGCGGGGCTTCCGCAATTACGCTGACGCTCTCGTCCCGGGCGGATATATCCTCCCCGGAAGTTGAAATGCGTTTAGCGTTTACCTTTTTCAGGGCTTTCTCGATAAGTTGCATTCCTTAGTAGCGCGAACACTCCTGTTCGCAAGCTGTGTTATTACTACGTGCAGTAAAGAGTGTCATTGCGAGTCTGCCTTTAGCAGACGAAGCAATCTCCTGACGTCTTTATAATGCAGGACATTGCTTTAATATCCGCATTCCATCAGATCTCTGGAGATGGCAACTATTTTATGCACGCAGTAATAACTATCTATAAATGGTGTGAACACTCCTGTTCGCGCCACTATGGCAATAGCGAACAAGAGTGTTCGCACCACTATTTAAAGAGCCAGCATTATTATCTGCAATGACTTTACTGCGGAGGCAGCAATCCAATATCAGGTTTCGGTTCCTTCGGTCGTTCGACTCTGCGGAACTGGAATCCCGCCATATTCAGCGTTGGCAAGGCTCCGACGATCAGGATCGACTGCCGCAGCAGCAGACCGCCGATCAAGCCTAACAGCGCTCCTATGAAGGCTATGCTGAGGATTGCGTTCAATCCTGCGTTCTCCATTCCGAAGTATAAGAGAGCCATTAATACGAAGGGAACTGCCAACCCAAGTATAAAATAGCCGACGACGAAAATGGTTTTGCGCATAATCCGTTCGGCGGATTCACGAGCGTCGGGATCCCGGTACGCCGCCTGGAGGAAGAAGAGAATCGCCAGCGTTTCGACGATAACGACTGCAGCGGCTTCCAACGCCATAACATTTAACTGGGCGGCGATTAATGCCGGTTCACCGAAAATAGTCATGCCGAGCATGATTAAAAAGTGTCCGGTTACTAAACCGGAAATCACAAATAAAACCGGAATAATGCCCGACCTCCAGAACGGAATGCCTTTTGACGCGCCAAGCAGCAGACCCGTATAAGCCATGGTAAATACAGCGAATATCGTTCCAAGAACCGCTATCAGGCGCATCAAAAACGAATCCTTCGCCATTTCGGTAAATTGGTGCAGAACAAGGTGGATAAATGAGAAAATCATAAACAGGGAGATAATCCAGACTCCCCGCGCTATCCATGAGGTTTTCGGTTTCAAGCCGGCAAGCATAAACTTGCCTGGATTTCCCAGATCGGCTAACAGGAATACGCTGCCGGTCAGCAGCGCCGGAAATCCGATCCACAAACCGATCGTGGTCGAAAGTTCCATGCTCTTGCCCATGAAACTGTTAATGGCGGCGATCGTGTAAGCGCCTCCCCCAAGACCGCCTAAGAAAAGGTAGATCGCAATCAGCAGACTCCAGTGTTTCTGGATCTGACCGTTGACTTTTGGATCCATAGTACCCCTTAAAATATTATAGGTTTAAAATAGCCTTTAATGCCGTATCGACGCCTTCCATATCAGCTTTACTAAGCGTACCCATAACTCTAATAATCCGTCTTTTATCTATTGTTCGAATCTGCTCACATAGGATTACCGAATTTTTAGTCAATCCTCCATGTCCTCTTAGCGCTAAATAATGCGATTTTAAAACAGGCTTGCGAATTTTCGTAGTACAGGGCGCTACTATAGTATGTGGACTTTTTAAATTTGCCCGATTAATTTGAACAACCACAGCAGGCCTTATTCCCGATTGTTCTGAACCTATTACTGGATTAAGATCACAAAATACTACATCACCACGCTGGATTTTTACCAACGGATTTCTCCTGATGCCAGTTTTTCTTCGTATTCCTCTAAATTCTTGAGATAATCATCCATTCCTGCCTCAGAAAGTTCGTTTGATTCTTTTTGGAAATCCGATAAAACAAAATTTTCTGGATTTTGTTTGATTTCCTCGAAAAATCTTAACTGATCAGTATCGTCAATTTGTTTGAGTATTTCAACGTAATCATTGATTTCCAAAATGACGGCAGTCGGTTTTCCTCTATGGAAAATTAAATCAGGATGTTTTTCTTTTGTTTTGGACATGCTTCACTCTTAAACTAGTTTAGTCATCCATCTTAAATATACAAAAATTTTCTACCTCGGCGCCAAATAATAAACCTTAGGCTTATTGCCCAGCTCCGGATTTAAAACCTCGCCTCGGAATTTCCGAATTAATTGCGATGGTTCGCTGTTGAGGTCGTCAAGGTCGCCGAATATACGGGCATGGGCTGAGCAAGCTTCGACGCATGCGGGCTTTTTTCCGTCCTCGATTATATCCCGGCAAAAATCGCATTTGGTGGCGACTCCTACGCCGAAATGTTCAATCCAGTATTTTTTGGCGAACTCTTCATAAGGCGAGAGCGGCAGTCCGTCCGGGAAATAGCTCTCCCACTTTTCCACCGAATAGCGCGCGCCGTAAGGGCAAGCCATGATGCAGGCTTTACAGCCGATGCATTTGTCTTTATCGACAATAACGACGCCATTGTCCAGCTTCTGAGTAGCCCCTGTCGGACAGACCTCCATGCAGGACGGTTCTTCGCACTGCATGCACAAAACCGGCAGAGCCTGCCGCATAGTGTTGGGATACTTGCCTCGCTCGCCCTTTAGAATTCTCGCCCAGAACACCTCCGGCGGCGTGTGGTTCTTCACCTTGCATGCAAGTACACAGGCATAGCACCCATAACACCTTTTCAGGTCGATGACCATTCCGTATTGTGGCATATTTAAAACTCCAGTTGTACTTAATTGATTATGTCATTTCTGCGATTAACCCAGTCATTCCTGCAAATCAGACTGTCCGAGAATATTAAGCGAGAGCTTGCAGCCGCCCTCGTCTGCAAGACTGCGCTTATCGAGAGCTTGCAGACGCCCTCGTCTGCAAGACTGTGCTTATCGAGAGCTTGCAGCCGCCCTCGTCTGCAAGACTGCGTCTATCGAGCGCTTGCAGCCGCCCTGGTCTGCATGACTATGCTTATTGAGCGCTTGCAGCCGCCCTGGTCTGCAAGACTGCGTCCATCGAGCGCTTGCAGCCGCCCTGGTCTGCAAGACTATGCTTATCGAGTGCTTGCAGCCGCCCTGGTCTGCAAGACTGCGTCCATCGAGTGCTTGCAGCCGCCCTGGTCTGCAAGACTGCGTCCATCGAGAGCTTGCAGACGCCCTCGTCTGCAAGACTGCGCTTATCGAGCGCAAGCAACCGTCCTCGTCTGCAAGACTGCGCTTATCGAGCGCAAGCAGCCGCCCTGGTCTGCAAGACTGCGTCCATCGAGAGCTTGCAGACGCCCTCGT
>CAZWOY010000411.1:0-4035 GCA_964635255.1 uncultured bacterium | reverse complement strand
TCGAGCTGTCCGTCTGGGACATAACCGGCAGAAAGATTTCCGTCCTCGACCGGGGGATGAAGAATCCCGGGCTGCACAGGTTCGATTGGCGGGCTGCCGGAATTGCTTCAGGGGCGTATTATGTAAAGTTGACGGGAAAAGATTATGAAAATACAACAAAAGTTACGCTGATCAGATAAACCATGGAACTCGAAAAACGAATAATAATTCCGCTCTACAGCTATTCTTTCTGATTTTCAACGTCTGCGTCCGCACCTGCCGCATCCTCCTCCGCAATCAAAATATCCTGCCCCGCCCGCACAAACAAAATATCCTTAATCTTAAAAAATTCCTTGAAAAAAGCGCCCTCCTCTTTAATGATCTTTTTCAACGAGAATCCGGTAATAACCAAATCTGCCGATTCCGACCGGTCGGCTACGAAATCCGAAAAATTCTCGCCTTCCGGCAGATGGAGCCGGCGGACGCTGTTGATTGAAATGGGGATCTTCCCGCGGGAGATCAGGTCGTTCAGCTTCTTCACTTCGTAATCCTTTTCCTCCTGCCGGAAAGTGGCGAACAGCGTTACGTCGCCGTTGCGCCAATCGGGATGACCGATGATAATGTAAGCCAAAATAATCATCAGGTTGGCGTTGCGGTAGTCGCCGGGCGTCAGCCAGATGTGGATCTTGCGGTTGTACCCGAAATGATGCTCGGAGGAACGCAGTACGCAGATGTTGAAGCCGGCTGCCGCCGCGAACTGGCAGCCGTCTAAAATGTCGGTTATCTCTTCCGGCTTGTTCGAATGAAACTCGAACAGGATGCTGTTGTTGTCCATACCGGCAACGCCGGGCATCTGAACCAGTTGAGCCACCGCCGTTTTGAAACTGGGCGAGATAATCGTATTGACGTAAACGTCCGCGTCGCTGTCCTGAGTCTGCTCGATCATCCGGTCTAAAATCGTTTCCGATTCCCAGGTGTTCTTGCGGTTGAGCGACCCTTCGATATAATGAATATAAGTTCCAAATCCGTAATGATGCGAAATCCACCTCAGCAGATCGAACGGCGCCAGCCGGCTCAGCGCGTTCTTTGAAACCGCGACGAACGACGGCCGCCAGTTGGTCATGTCGAGTTCGGCTTGCTTCTTTTGTATCATAACCTGAAGCTGGCGCGTCATCTGAAACAACACGCCTTTGATAACCGCCGCCAGGTCGCGTTCGCCTTTGTGCCGGGATTTGATCCACAGGTAAATCCCGACTTGAGCCGATACCGCGATAATCGCGTAAACCGTGGACATCTGAAACATCATAATGAATGCCGCCAGAGCGCCGATCAGGGAAAGATACCACTTGGTGCGAAACGTCGGTCTGTACGACGGATTGCCTGCGAAATGTTCGAGGAAGCTGATTGTGCATAACGTGCCGTAGGTTATCATAAAGAATACGCTGATAATCTTAGCCACAAAATCGACGTCGCCCAGCCCCACAAAAACCAGAACGATGAGGCTCGTTAGAAGTGTTGCGTTTATCGGTTCGTTGGTTTGAGGCTTGCCGCGCATCAGATACCGGTTCCATCCGGGAACCGGCATTATCCGGTCGGTAGCCAGCGCCTGCAGAGTGCGAGGCGCGACCAATATCGATCCGATTGCCGATGAAACGGTCGCAGCCGCCAAGCCTATCGGAATAATCGGTCCCCAGATCGCGATGCGGCTCATAACAAACTGGTCGCCCGCCAAATCTTCCGGCGAAGCGCTGTACGCCATTTTAATTACGATAAGAATATAAACGATCATTCCGGTGATCGTTGCCGACATCGTACCCAGCGGGATCGACTTGCGCGGATTCTTTAAATCCCCGGACAGTCCCACCCCGGCGGTCATGCCGGTAAACGCCGGGAATATAATCGCAAAAACGTAGAATGGAGTCTTCGGATCCTCGATTTTATCGAACAGTGAAACCTTCATCGGTTCGGTCGAAGTCGGACCGCCTAAGAAAAACATGCCGATCGAAACCGCAAGAATTGCGACCACTATCCACAGCAAGCCGATCCCGATATTCGCTCCGCGGTAGATAATCAGAACTACCAAGACCAACGCCGCGGGAATTGAGATCATCCGCGGATCCGGCGTGAAGCCCAGATTGGCTTCAATTAGCGGAAACAGCGGTCGAAAAGCTTCGGCGAATGCAATAAGATAGAACGCCACGGAAACGGCTTGCGACAAATAGAGCGAGATGCCGATAGCGCCGCCGACCGTCGTCCCGAACGACCGGCTGATTATATAATATTCGCCGCCGCCCTCGACTTTAAGATTGGTGGCGATTTCAGCGACGGCTAACGCGGTGGGAATAGTTATCGCATGACCGACGACAACCAGCAGGATCGCGCCCAGCATGCCCGTATTCCCGACAGCGAAACCGAACCGCAAAAACAGGATCGCGCCCAAGATCGTACTGATCGCCGCTAAAAAAACCGGCGACGTTCCCAATCCGAGACCGCTTTGTGGAGCGTTAGGTTGTTTCACTTTCGACTTTTTACCGGATTTGTTTAAAACACAAAACCAAAAAACAGGAAAATAGTTGCCTAAATCCCATTGAATGCGCGCTTCAGCGAGCGCTCGGCGACCGGTGCGATCTAAAGCTCGACCTCAATGAAAGATTTTCGGATTCATCGAACCCATGCTATGATCTATTTTTAAGGAAATATTGTTATCCTATCCATTGCACAGGACAATATTATTAACTTATAATAGAAAATACAACAAAACTATACAGAGAAAATGCCAAAAGAAATAGAACGCAAATTCCTCGTTAAAAACGATAACTGGCGATCCGGCGATCCGGGAGTTTATATCAGGCAAGGCTACCTGCATATCGGTTCGGGACGTTCGGTGCGGATTCGCCTTGCCGGCAAGTCCGCCTTTTTGACTGTAAAAGGCAGGTTAAAAGGCATAATCCGCAATGAATACGAATACGGAATTCCACTTCAGGACGGCGAGGAAATGTTGACCGGACTTTGCATTCAGCCTGTTATTTCGAAGCATCGATATAAGATTTGGGTTGGCGCGCTGGAATGGGTCGTGGACGAATTTCACGGCGCGAACCAAGGGTTGGTGATGGCTGAAGTCGAATTGGTTCATGAGTATCAGGCGCTGGAGATTCCGGAATGGGCGGGGAAAGAAGTAACAACCGATTCGCGTTATTACAATGCGAACTTAGTCGGCAATCCATTTAAAAACTGGGGAAAATGAAAACAATTGGAATATTGGGCGGTATGAGCTGGGAATCGACGGCGGAATACTACCGGATTATCAATGAAACGGTAAAGAAACGCAAAGGCGACAATCGGTCGGCAAAAGTGATTATTTACAGCGTCGATTTCCGTCAAATGGTCCGGCTGATGAACGAGAACAACTGGGACGAAATCGCGCGCTTGTTAATCGTTTACGCCAAACGCATTGAGGACGCCAGAGCAGATTTCCTGCTGATGTCCACCAACACGAAACATCATGCAGCCGATAGAATCTCGGAAGCGTTGAGCGTTCCCTTTCTGCATATCGCCGACGCCGTCGGATTAAAAATCAAAAACCGCCGTTTCAGCAGGGTCGGTCTGTTAGGCACGAAATTTACAATGGAGATGGATTTCTACCGCGGCAAACTGAAAAAAGAACACAACATCGACGTTATCATCCCGGATAGCGAAGATCGGGAATTTATCCATCACACCATTTTCAATGAACTGGTAAAAGGAAAATTCGAACCGGATACTCGATCGAAATATGTAAGGATTATAGAATCATTGCACAACCAGGGCGCTGAAGGCGTTATTTTAGGCTGTACGGAAATACCGATGCTGGTAACGTCGAAGGATACGGACATTCCGTTGTTCGATACGGCGAGGATTCATGCTGAGAAGGCGGTGGAGTGGGCATTAAAAAAGTAGGTCGAACACTCTTGTTCGACATTAACCAGTAGCGTGAACACTCTTGTTCACCATTCCACCCAAGGGCAGTCATTCCAGCGAAAGCTGGAATCCAGGCCAATTCTCGCGCTATCGCCGAAG
>CAZWOY010000410.1:0-4039 GCA_964635255.1 uncultured bacterium | reverse complement strand
AGGAAATTACTCCTGTTCTCGCCGTATCCATAAGGGATTTGTACAACCGGTTTGAAACAAAAAAGGACATTCGTTTTCTGACAATTGCCGTCGATCCCGCAAATGACACCGCCGCCGTATTGATCGAATACGCAAATGAAATGGGAGTCCGCGATGACCGTTGGAAGTTTGTAAGAACTTCTTTGAAGCAAGTCATAAAAGTCTTGAAAGCCCTGGATCTCCCTACAGAGAATCTACCCGAAGAATATAGCCCCCAGGTGGTTCTTGTCGATAAGGATAATCAGATTCGAGGATTTTACGGGGGTCTCGAAGCGCGTGAAATGGAAAAACTCCAGGCGGCGCTGCGAAAATTGATTCGGTAATAATGTATCAATTGTAAAATATAGCCTACAGGTAACGGAGGATAAAAACTACGCTGCGCAAAAGCGTAGAATAACTCTATGAATTTGCTAAATAAACGCCTCTACACAACTCTCATGCTCATACTGCTTACAATGGTCTGGGGCAGCACTTTTCCCGTTACGAAAGCGGCGCTTTCCGTAACGGATCCGATACAGTTTTTATTTCTTCGATTTATAATTTCCATCCTGATTTTAACGCCTTTTTTAAGCAGGCTGCGAAAACAGCAGTACATTCAATCGCAACAGAGAAGTTTCGAAGATATCGAGCCATATAAGTTGCCTTCTAAGAAACAATTCTGGCATTTCGGCGTCCGAGTAGGCGTTTTTCTTTTCCTGGGCTACGCATTACAGGTTCTAGGGCTAAAATACACAACCGCTTCCAAATCAGGTTTTTTCACAGGCTTATTGGTCTTAATCGCTCCGATTTTAGCTCATATTTTTAAAACCAGCCGCACGCCATTATTAGTTTTAGCCGGCATCCCCCTCTCAATTCTCGGCGTATATCTTATGGCTGATCCGAGATTGGGTGGATTAAATATCGGCGACATTCTTACTATCGGATGCGCTTTTGCTTTCTCGCTGCAAATGGTATCGTTGGAGTATGCTCGCAAAAAAATGTACGATCCCTGGGGACTTACATTTTCACAAAATGTTATAGTTTCACTTGGCGCTTTGACTTGGATTTTATTTGAAGGTTCGTCATTTAATATAACTTCTTTCGGTTGGTTTGCGGCAGTTTATACCGGCATATTCGGCAGCATCGTCGCAGGATGGCTCCAAACCCGTTTTCAACCGGAAACGACCGCAGGACATGCTTCTTTAATATTTACTCTCGAACCCGTCTTTGCTATGTTATTCGCATGGATATTACTGGGCGAAGGCTGGACGATGCGGAGTCTTGCGGGATCGTTAGCCATTTTACTTGCCATGGTCTGGGCAAGTTTTGTTATACTAAAGCAGAAAGAATAAAGCCTTTTAATTCTTTGTCTTTATCTTGAGTATTGACTGATTCATACAAATAAGTGTATTTTACATCTTTCGAGACTTCGATTTACAAACTTGGATTTAATGCAATGCAAAAACAGCATTCACACTTTGTTTCGATTCTAATCCTTTGCACATTTGCCAGCATTGCTTTTATCAATAGCTGCAGCGATGAAAACGACAATCCGTTAGAACCGCAAACGACGGATCCTTATGTGCCATTCGAACCTTTCCCTGCAGATAACGAAAGCGAGATCGATACCGATTTGGAACTAAAATGGTCTATAGAAATACCACCGGAAGATTCGCTTATTGCCGATTCTGTTTTATTCGACTTGTATTTTGGAACTGAGTCTGATCCACCGCTGTTGATAGACAGTCTGGATGAGCGGGAATATCTTTTGGACATCTTAGAACTTACTACTCGATACTACTGGAAAATTGTAACGCATACCGGCGACGGCGAAACAATTACGGGAGACGTTTGGAGTTTCACTACCCGAAATCTGAGTGAACCATACGAGCCAAGTCCCACTGACGGCGAGTTCGACATTTCAACTGAAATCACATTGAATTGGCGCACCGAAGACCGTCACCATGATCCGATTTACGATGTGTACTTTGGGAAAGATTCCAATCCGTCTCTTTTAATCGAGAATACGGAGGATCGAAGAATCGATATCGACGCTTTGGATTACGCTTCAACCTACTACTGGAAGGTCATCATTAAGGACGCCCAGGGACGCCTGAATGAAAGTCCTGTCTGGCGGTTTGACACCAGAGGCGAAAACGATCAAAATTTCCGGTTGGGAAATACAAGAAAAGAAGTTGCGATGGTCTGGATAGAACCGGGAACATTCGAGATGGGCTCAGATATAAATCAATCCGGCGCTGAATTGAATGAAACTCCTCAACACACGGTCGCTATCCAAAATGGATTCTGGATCGGAAAATATGAAGTCATGGAATATCAGTGGTTAATTGAAGTCGATAACGCTTCATCCAGAAAACCGCAGACGAATATTTCATGGATTGAAATTCAAACTTTCCTTGACTTTCTAAACGAATCCGAAGCGGAACTGAAATGGCGGCTGCCAACCGAGGCGGAATGGGAATATGTGTGCAGAGCCGGCGCCAACACAAGATTTTACTGGGGAGCCGATCCCGAATATTCGATGGCTGCTGATTATGCATGCATTTGGAAACCGGGTCGCGCTGGAGCCAATCTAATCCGCACTAAAGAACCAAATGACTGGAATATTTACGACCTGGCCGGCAATGTTTGGGAATGGTGCGCCGATTACTATCACTCAACGTATCAGGGAGCGCCGGATAACGGTTCAGCCTGGATAGAGCCTGAAACAGATTTTCGCGTGATCAGAGGCGGATCGTGGCGCACAGGGGCTGAAGCGTGTCGCAGTTCCAACAGACATTTTAATCCGGAAGGATATCATTATGATGATCTCGGATTCCGGCTGGTTAGAAATTCCGATTAAACAGGCAAATAAATTCCTGAGAAGGAGATCTCATGAAAAGATCGATTCTTTTATTTACAGCGCTTTTAGTTCTCTTTACCAGCTATTCAGCGCATTCATCCGACTTTGAAGACGAACTTCGCCGTCTTGCAGAAGAGAACGGCAAGTTATATGTCGGACCGGCGGCTACAGCATTTGGAACCGGTATGAATTCCGGGTTATACCATACTGCAAAAACTCACAAACTGTTCGGTTTTGACGTTGGCGTTAAAATGGCTTATACGATAATTTCCGATGATGATAAGACTTTCGATTGGGTTTTGGGCGATCAAATTACAATCGACGCCCCCGACGCTGGACTGCCTGATGATGAACTTACGCTGAATCCAAAAAATATTTACACCGGCGATTTAAGCACGCCGACTCTTTTCGGGGAGGATCAAGCGCCGGAATTCCAACCGTTAGGCGCTGAGGATGAAATCGTCGATGCATTGCGCAACGCTGGAAAAACCGACCAGGAAATCGACCAACTGCGTCAGAGCGAGAAACTGGATGAAATGGTCAACAGAGTTCCTACCCTCTACGGCGTTCAAGGGTTCAACATCGATGGCGTGCCATTGGCGATACCGCAAGTCTCAGTCGGATTAATAATGAGTACTGAAGTCATGCTGCGTTGGATTCCCGAGATTGATTTTGGCGACTACGGCAAGTTTAACTACTTCGGAATCGGCGTGAAACACAGCCTCTCGCAATATATTCCCGTACCGATGTTTCCGGTCAGTATCAGCGGTCAATTTGCCTACCAGTCACTCACTTTGGGCGATATTTTAGAATCCAGTCATATCGCGTTCGGCGTTCACGCTTCCAAGACGCTTGGAATTGGGCTCAGCGTGACTCCGTATTTAGGACTCGCCTATGAATCCTCAACAGTAAGCGTAGCTTACGAAGTTACCGGCACGAACAGCATGTTGGACGGGCAGAATATCTCTTTCGAGATTGAAGGCGATAACAATTTCAGAATGACCGGCGGTTTAAGGTTTGGACTCCCGTTAATTACAATAAACGCCGATTATTCCCTGGGCGCTTATCAGGCGGTAACTGCTGGAATAGGGATTACTTTCAGATAGCTGTAAAAAGTGAACAAATTACCGACTCGTTCCCACGCTCCGGCGTGGGAAT
>CAZWOY010000409.1:0-4045 GCA_964635255.1 uncultured bacterium | reverse complement strand
CCCGGTTAAGGGGGCAAGCCCCCTTAACAATCCCCCGTCGGAAAACAGAATACAGAATATCAGAATACAGAACAAGGACTGGAAGACTAACGACGGAAAACAACGCGAAAACCGCTGTTACTGAGACGGTCACTTTTGTTTAACCAAAAGCGAAAAGCGCACCGGCAACTTCTCGGAACGTAACTCCAAGAGCTTCCGCGTAAAACACAGCGACTTTGATTTCCACCATCCAACCAGGCACTTCCATCGCGAGGAGCGCCATAGTAATCGTTATGCCATACGTCTTCGCACCATTCCCAAACGTTCCCGCTCATGTCATGCAAGCCCCAATTATTGGCAACTTTCCAGCCTACTTCATGTGTGCGACCTCCTGAGTTTGAGTTGAACCAGGCATAATACCAAATCTGATTATAAGTTAGATCATTCCCCCAGTAAAACCGCGTCGTCGTTCCAGCGCGGCAAGCGTATTCCCACTCCGCTTCTGACGGCAGCCGAAATGTGTTCCCCAAAGCAGATTCAAATTCCTGAATATCATTCCAACTGACATAATATACCGGATAGTTTTCGCCGATGCCGCGATCATGTGCCGGGTTCTCGCCCATAACCGCTTGCCATTGCCCCTGTGTGATTTCATACTTACTAATCCAAAACCCTTCCGCAAACATCACCCGATGCACCGGTCCCTCGTCATTGTCCCGATCCTGTTCGCCATCGGGGCTGCCCATATTGAACGAACCCGGCGGAATCCAGCACATCGTAATCGTTTGACCGGTAGCGCCTAAGGGAAAGTCTCTTTCGGTTCCCGGCGGTATTGTCCACCAAGCCGTCAATCGCTGTTCGGCTTCATGCGCGATTTCATTGCCCGCCCGGTCGGTGAGCGATACGGTAACGCGGGCGTTGGAAACTTCCGGCGTATCTCTGGTTATAGTGTAGGATCCCGTATAACTGCCGTCCGCGTGTCCAATGAGGTCGATCGGATCCCAGCCTTCGACCGTTACCGATGCGTTCCCGCCGGTTTCAGCGCCAAAGGCGTCGACCGAGGTCTGCATGACAAATGAGATGCGGTCATCGGGAACCAGCGTGTCGCCGCTGGTCGAACTCCAGGTGAAAGATGATATTTCTACGCGTGTATCGAGATTGATGCTTGTATATTTAGTTTCGCTGACTCTACCGTTCAACGCCTTCCCTTGACATCCGATCCATTTTTCGCCGTCTCCGCCTGAAATGTGCACATTTAAAACCGTATCCGCATCCTGCCAATCTGCATTCAGGTCCGCACCTTGAGATGCAACCTCGGCAATCCTGATTTCGTTAGTTAATCTCGTTTGAATATGGATGTTTGCATTTGTTTGATTAGTAAATCCATTGCCCATATCTGTGTTCAGGGAAAGGATTTCCGGGATTGCATCCGGGTTTCTGCCGTCGTTGGGATTTTCGCGTCCCATTTCGGTCGGGGCGTCGAGGACGCAGCCTGGAAAATAACAGCTTAAAATTAAAAATCCCATTAAAATAATCCAAAAACGTATTTTCATTGAAAACCTCTTGTTTTTTCCAAAAGTGTTCGGATAATCACATTGAGTGCGCGCTTCAGCGCGCATTGGGCGTCTCTAACACTAATGCGTCTCTTGTACTTGCCGGGCGTCTCTGCGCGCTGAAGCGCGCACTCAATGGGACTGCCATGACAATTTTAATCCTATTTTTGGTTTTTTGAAATTTTGTCGAAGCATAAGGTTCTAACTTCCATTTAACTCCATATTCCCGGCTCACCGGTTTCTTTCCGCCGCCCCAGATCCAGGCGTCGATGAACTGCCAAGCGTAAATTCCCCCGGCGATCATCGAAAACATCAGCGTTTGGTCCCGCGCGTCGTTCATTTCTTTCAAAGTGGTTTCGTAGCGGGCGTAACGCCGGTCGGCTTCGGATTGATCTTTCGTGGCTAAATAGTCTGACATGGCGGTTTCGTGGTCGCTTTCGGCGTCGGAATAATTCTGATGCGCTAAATACGTCATTGCTAAGCTTCCTAAAAACGCTCCGGCATAAAGACCACCCCGCACATACTGCCCCGACGCAAACTGCCCCGCGCCGGGGACGATCGCTAACATCCGCGCCTTACCGCGCCGTTTCTCCCATTCAACCGTGCCTTCGGTTCCAAGTTCGGTTTCGTATTCGACTAATTCGTTATGGATTACGGTTACTTTGCCCAGGTGAATATCGCAGCCGTCTTTACGGATCCGGATCTCGCACTCGCCGGTGGGGACGTCCGTGAGCATTGCGGGCGTCTGGCCGCGGCGCTTGCCGTCTAAATATATGTCCGCCTCCGGCGGGTCGCTCTTGACGCGCAGCCTGCCGGTTTTGCGCTTCAATGTTGGCTCAAGCCTGCGCTCGCCGTCGATCATCAGGCTGACGGGCATTTCGTAAGGTTCGTAGAGGTCTTTTTCGACCTTGACCGTGTAGGTTCCCGCCGGCAATTTGTATTCCCGGAGGGGCGTCCGTCCGATAGCGCGGTTCTCATTTGCCAAAACGACGTCCGCTCCCGACGGCGAAGATTCAACCGACAGCAGTCCGAAATTGGGTTTCAGTTTGAACGTTTCTTCGAAAGTCTTGCCGTCCTCGATTTCAATCGAAGTCTCGTATTCGAAATAGTATTCCTTTTCAAACTTGACGATGTGCCTGCCGGAAGCTAATTGCTCTCTAATCACCGGCGTTGTCCCGGTTGGCTGACCGTCGATGCTGACCTGCGCGCCGGACGGATCCGAATCGATCCTGGCGCCGCCGAACTGGGGTTTGAGCTTGAACGTCTGAACGAACTCGCCGCCCGGTTCGATCTTAAGCGTACCGGATGTGTCGTAGTACATCTCGCGGATCATGCGGAACGAATAGGCTCCGGCGGTATATTGTTCGGCTGTGTAGGGCGTCTTGCCCAGGTTCTTGTTATTAATCCACAGCATCGCTCCCGGCGGATCGCTGGAAATCTCGAGTCTCCCGTAATTGGGCGTCAGTTCGACGCGTTCCTTCGAGTAGGAATTCGACTTGATCTCGACGATCCTGTTTTCCGGCAGGTAGAGTTCCTTGCGAACCTCGATCTGATAGGTTCCCGGCTGCACGTCGTCCAGCGTCAGCGGCGTGAAATCCTGCTCGACCTTGTTCAGGTACACCATCGCGCCGCTCGGTTCGGACGTGATAAACAGGTTGCCCGGATCCTGAATCTTGATCTGTTCCTCGCGCCCGCCGGCAAACGAAACGTCCGCTTCGATCTTGTCATCCGCTCTCAGGTCGTAGGTCTTTTCCCAGACGCGCCCTCCCGCGTTAAGCTTGATCTTATGCCGGCCCGGCGACGGATTGAAGACGGCATAGCCTTTCGAGAAGTCGATCTTCATAACCATCTCGTCCAGTCCGCCGTAAACGGCTTCGTCGGGCGAATCGGGCGCGTAGTTCAGCCGGATCTCAGCCTTTTCCTCGACCGGTTTGCCCATCCCGCCGGGACGCTGCAGCACGCCGATTTCGACCTCTTTGAAGTCCTTCGGCTCGATATAGACCATCTGCTTCAGCGGCAGGCAGCCTTCGGCTTTGAAGGTTACGATGCTTGTTCCCGGATTGAGATGCACTCGATACTCCCCCGGATCGGGATTATCGACCTTGATTATGCCCATGTTCGCTTCGAACGACAGCGGATGCACCGTAGAATGCACCACCAGAACGGCGGCGTTCGGATTGCGAACGATAAAGTTGACGCCCTCGCCTTCGGGCGTAAATTCCATTTTCAGTTTTCCAAGCTGATCGGCGGCGATAACTAAGATTGGCGTAAACAAAACGATCAGCGTTAGATTTAAGAGCGCTTTTGCTGGTTTCATCGTCTGTAAAATCTGTTGATTATATTCAAGTTTGGAGTATTCGATCTCAAAGTCAAAGTTAAGCAGAAATGGCGGGAGTGGCAATACACTCTCAGTGAGGTTACATAAAATTGGCAGATTTCGGAGAGCTTGCAGACGCCCTCGTCTGCAAGCATATTAGACGGGGGCGTCTGCAAGCATAAGCTACACTCTCAGT
>CAZWOY010000408.1:0-4051 GCA_964635255.1 uncultured bacterium | reverse complement strand
ATTATACAAATATGATCGACTTGTTTTCGCGAGAAAAATCGTATGTTTTTTTTTATTACTCAACGGATAGCGTTGGCAATTCTGAGGAAATTAATGAGATTAATTTTATAGTCGATACTACGCCGCCGTTGTCAAAGCATTTTGTCGAAGGCATTAGCTGCGGCAATGATTTGTCGGCGCAATCGATCATCGGTATTAGCTCCAAAGACAATCTTACCGGCATTAAAAAGATTTTATACAGCTTCGACGACAGCAAACCGAAAGTGTACCGCGGAAAACTGAGAGGAAACGTATTAAAATCGCTTTCGGAAGGACCGCATAAATTAGCTTATTACGCCATCGATGGCGTAAATAACGTCGAATCGCCGAAAGTCTTTACGTTCAATATCGATCACACCCCGCCGGAAGTTGATTTTAGAATAGTCGGAGATCAATATGATAAAGGAACAGCGCTATACTGCTCGCCTCGAAGCAAGATCTTCATAGCCGGTTCTAAAAATACCGGCGCCATAAAAGATATTATATACACGATCAATGACGGAACGAGAACGAAATTTACCGAAATGTTCACAGTTCCTCAAATCGCCGGCTGGCATAAGATAACTTACAATAGCAGCGATAGAATCGATAATTTCAGCCCTGCTAAAACGAGAAAGATATATATAGATTCTACCCCCCCGGAAACTGAGCACAGATTTGCGGGAGTAACTTTTAGACAAATGGATATCCTATGCGTTAACGCTGAGACTGAAATTGTATTAAATTCCGATGATAAAGAATCGGGATTACAATTTACTCAATACAAAATAAATGGAGGAAATTTCAGAATTTATACAGAACCTTTCAATTTAAGCCTAGATGGATTAAACGAAATCGAGTATCGAAGCGTGGATCATGTAAACAATTATGAAAAAACGAAGAGCTTTAAGGTTTATCTGGATAGCAAGCCGCCTGAAATAGAATATTCATTCAATATTGCGCCCATTCGAGTGCAAGAGGACAATATCGTTGTCGTTTCACCGCGAACCGTATTATACATTTCCGCTAAAGATTTTCACACACATGTTGAAAAAATCATTTATACGTTCAACGGAGGAGTGGAGAAAGTATATCGAAATCCATTACTCTTCTCAACGCCGGGACAAAAAATCGATTTGTTATTCGCTTCGTACGACAACCTAAACAATCGCTCCGAAAAATCGCTGTCAATTTTAGTAGAATAGCGTTTATGAATTTTAAAAAGAACTTTAAGATTTTTATACTTCCGCTTTTTTTAATCTCTTTTCTGACAGCGCCGGTTAGCGCGGCGGAAACAGAAAAAGACAGCCGATACATTCTCCTTCAACCTACGCTGTCAGGCAAAGGGGTTCCGAAAGAGATTGTCTCCGACACTTTGTATATCAGAAGTTTTACGCCTGAGGAATACGGGCTGGCTCCGCAAATCTTTACCGCCGTCCAGGATAAGCGTGGAATCATGTACTTCGGCAATAAAAATGGAATCATAGAATTTGACGGATCATTTTGGCGCATTATCAAATTGCCTCAGGAAAGCGGCGTATATTGCCTCACATTAGATCCAAACGGCAGAATATTCATTGGGGGCGAAGGAGAGTTTGGATTTCTGGAACCTGATTATTTTGGCAGGATGACGTACCATTCGCTAAGCGATCAAATCCCAGAAGAGTATAAAGACTATGCGGGAGCTGTTTTCCAAATCCAGTTCACCGACAATGGCGTCGCGTTCCTTTCCGATAAATTGCTCTATTTATATAATGAAAATGGAATCAGAGTTTTCGAAACCGCTGATTACTTTTTAACGTCTGTTTATATTAATCGAACATTGTTTCTTATCGACGGCGCGCGCGGATTATTGCAATTCAAAGACAATACTCTCGAACCTGTTCCCGGAGCGTCTGATTACAGTTCCCTGGTTGTAATTCCTTATCAAGAAACCAAACTGTTGATATTCCTTCCCAATGCCAACATACTAATTTATGATCTGGATAAAAGCATTCACGGGCAGGACGCGTTCGAAACATTGCCCAATTATAATTTTCCGTTCTTCAAAGGCACAGATATTAAACAAGCCGTTGTGCTGCCAAATGGCAACATTGTTTTGGGAACAATAAAGAAAGGCTGTTTTATTATCGATAAAACTGGCAGTCTCGTAAATCATTATCATAACAGAAACGCGCTTCAGAGTAATGATATTTATGATATCTATAAGGACTGGAATAATAATATCTGGTTGTGCACCGGATATGGAATGACCTATGTAAGATTCCCGGACAATGACCGGTTTATGCAAAAATCTGAATCCGATAGTGCCGCAGTTAATAATGGAACGGTTGATACGGATGAATTGGAATTCAGCGCAATGATACGACTTGTTGAAGACATCAAGGCGGAATTAACGATATTCGGTGGCGCGTTCTATAATAAAGAGAATAACGTTCAAACAATATATCAAACCGATAAAGACAAATATGTTTATAGCCACAAGGTTAACGCTTTCAGAATTTCTTATTCATCCAATTTCTACAAAGAACCGGAAAAAATAGAATATCAAACCTTTTTGGAAGGTTTGGACGAAGACTGGCAGAGTTGGTCAAATCGAAATGAGAGAGAATACACAAGCCTGTACTGGGGCAAATATACTTTTCGGGTGCGAGCCAGAAATACGCGTGACGAAATCAGCAAGGAAGCGACATTTACTTTCAGAATAAAACCTCCCTGGTTTGAATCCTGGTGGTTCTATGCCGGTCAGATTGCGCTTTTGCTTTCCATGTTGGTAGTTTCATCATTTTTAAGCCAGTATAAACAGGCGGAAAAAGCATCCGAAAAAATCACTACCATTGTAGTAATTGTGTTGTTTAAATATTTATACATAGTTATCACGCCCGTTATCGGCATATTCTCAAGCGGCATCGCGTTTTTTAAAATAGCGCTCAGCGTTGTATTGGGATTTATCATAAGTCCTGCCCAGGATTTTATTAAAAAAACGCTTGATAAAATAACGAAAGTAAAAAAACAGCCGGAAGATGAGCCGGAGCCAGAAGAAACAGAAGAACAAGCAGCGGAAGACATTTCTGATGATAAACAAATCAGGTAACTGGAAATGATTCTCCAAATTCCGAAGCGGCTTTTCCATTAAAAACCATTAAATTCCTTAGTTAGAAAGGGGGTAGAATTGGTCATTCGATCTAATGCAGCCATAGTCCTCATAACGCTTTTACTGTTCAGCGTTTCTGTAATAACCGGCTATTGCCAGGTCAATACGGAAGCAATGCGCAAAGGCGGCGTGGAAGATAGATTTCGAACAACATTAAATTTTGATTTGGAACTCAACAAAGGAAATACCGATTTCTTTAGTTATGCCGGCAATCTGCGATTTGATTACAAAAAGAACCGATATAAAGTCTTTTTAGTGAATAATATCGAAACGGCGGAGGAAGATGACGAACTGTTCACGAATAAAGCCTTCAACCATTTGCGAGGGATGCGGAAGATGAACGATTTTTTGACTATCGAATCTTTCGCCCAGATCGAATATAATGAGTTTCTCAATCTCAACAGAAGAGTTTTATTTGGCGCGGGCGGACGCATGCGCATTCTTCACCGGGAAGATGCGCTTACCGTCCATCTTGGCGTTGCCGGCATGTACGAACAAGAAGACTATACCGATGAATCGACTGAAGAGAACAAGAAATTATTAAGATCGACGAACTACTTAACAATTAAATGGAATTGGGACGATCACATTGCGTTCGATTACACAAACTATTTTCAGCCGGATGCAGGAAATCTCAAAGACTACCGGATCCTCATAAATTCAAGCTTAGAATTTACAATTACCGAATATTTAAGTTTCATTACAACCTTATCCTATCGGTTCGACAGCGAACCGATGGCAGGTTTGGAAAATTACGATTTGGGGGTTACTAATGGAATTCAGTTGGTTTTTTAGAGACACAACCAACTCGTTCCCACGCTCCGGCGTGGGAATGCATACTTATTACTACGTGCAGAAAAAAGTGTCATTGCGAGTCTG
>CAZWOY010000407.1:0-4055 GCA_964635255.1 uncultured bacterium | reverse complement strand
TGGGAACGAGTTGGTAAGCTGAACAGCTTTTGCGCTGCCTCTCTACTTGATAAAATTCTTTAGTTAAAACGTCAATCTGGATTTTGACAATGCTTAGAGTTCACTGCTCTTTCCTCTTGGTTCTCTGTCTCGGTGGTTTATTTTCGCCCTCGTACGCGTTTGCCGTTCAACCGGCGGACAGCGATACCATTTTCACAAAATATGTCCTGTTTGAATGGGAGCCGGATACCTCGGTTTCTACATATCAGATCCAAATTTTCGAGACTGATGAAAACCAGAATCGACCGATCGCTAATATTTTCGATCGCACTCATGTTACAATTGCCAAGGACGGGTTGGATTTCGGAAAACGGTATTTATGGAAGCATAGAACCTTTTACTTAAATTGCGACACCAGCGGCTGGTCTCAGGAATATAATTTTACGATCCATGCGCTTCCCGACAGCATCCGCAACTCTTTCGAACTGGGAGAGGATGATTTCGATCTTATGCAGCCCGGTTTGACGACGACGCTGATACACAAATGCCCGGCTATTATCGACAAAAATGGGGAAATAATCTGGCATCTGCCTTTGTATCGAAAACGCAGACCGGAGGTGTTCTTTATGTTCGAACTGATGGAAACCGGCAATATAATCAGTATCGTCAATTCGGGATTAAGCGTATTAAATCTGAAAAACGAAGTTCTTGTCGAAATGAGACCCCGGCAAGCTCTCGGGATGCACCACGAGATATTCCAGAAGCCGGATGGAAATATTCTTACTTTGGTTGTAAATTTTCGGTGGATACAGGATGGACAGGACTCGGTTTTATGGCGAGCCGACGATATCGTCGAAATCACTCCGGACGCGAGAGTTGTCTGGCGCTGGTCGTGCTGGGATCACATCGATACGGTCGATCACGACGTGAACTACCGCCGATATACTCCCCCGGGGGGAATTTACGATTGGACGCACGCCAACGCCTGCCCGCTGGATCCCAATGAAAACGCCATATATCTTTCCCTTCGCAATTTGAGCCGGATTGTTAAAATCGACTATCCGTCCGGTGAGATAATCTGGCAGATGGGGCGCTGGGCAAGATCGGGCGACGTCGATTTCGGACACGATCTCGACATATCCATGCAGCATGCGCCTGAAATTCTGGATAATGGGAACATATTGCTATACGATAATCACTATTTTCCCTGGCTGGATCCGGAATATTCTCGCGCTTTAATTCTTAGCGTCGATCCGGACAGAGAGGAACCGGCTCAAATCGAGTGGGAGTTCCGGCATGAGTTTTCGGCTAAGCGCGGCGACGTCGATATGCTTGAAAACGGCAATGTATTGGTCAATTTAGGCGATTCGTATCATATTTATGAAGTAAATCCCGACGGTGAAGTCGTTTGGGACCTGAGATCGAATTTATCGGGCGGAAATTATCGCGCCCAGAGAATCGAGTCGTTATATCCGCTTGTGTTTACGATAACCGGACCGGCAGACAGTTCTTTAGTCCCTATCGGCGATTCATTCATAAGTTTCAATATTAATAATGAAGGCGAAGCCGGACAGACTTTCCGATACCGTATTTTCGACTCGCGCGGCTGGTTTGAAGAA
The DNA here is from genome assembly GCA_964635255.1 of uncultured bacterium. GTDB lineage: Bacteria > Electryoneota > AABM5-125-24 > Hatepunaeales > Hatepunaeaceae > CAZWOY01. The sequence continues at coordinate 2,457 of CAZWOY010000407.1, read as the reverse complement.
GAATATGGAATCGTAGAGATTGGCTCCGGCAGACGGGCGATTTTGACGGCGTTAAGTTCTGTTCCGGACGATGATCTATGGAACAGAGTCTCGATAATCGCCGAACCTGTCGTTAATCACGCCGAACCCGATACGCTAACGTTGAACGTCTTTCCCGGTGAAAGCCGCTATGCAGGAGGAATCGGAAAAACGCCCGCCGCCGTCCGCCTCCTCAGCAGCTTCCCTAATCCGTTTAATTCGCAGACTACTATAGAATACCAGTTAGATAAGGGATCGTTTGTTGAGTTGGTCGTTTACAATATGCAAGGGCGGGAAATTAAGCGTCTTGTTTCCGAATACTCGCAGCCCGGCGCACACCGGATTTCCTATATGGGTGAAACCGCTTCAGGTCAAAAAGCGCCCTCAGGCTCTCACATTTGTGTGTTTGAAACAGAATATAAAACGCTTTCAATCCCAATTCATTTAGCAAAATAGGAAATGTCCGTAAATTTGAAAAGTCCGCCGCTTTTACTTTTGGTTCTATTCTTTTGGCTTTCGAGTTCGCCGAATTTGCATTCAGGCGTTTCTCCGAAAAACGATCGGATAATCTATTCGACTCATGTATTGTTTGAGTGGGATACTCAGCCGAATACTCGAAGCTATATCTTTCAGATTGATGAGTACAATCCTGACGAACGCTTTAATGCATTCCTGGATACGTGTTTAATTAATCCGGGGATTATCGTCAAATCCGGCATTGAATTTGGGATTAGTTATAGTTGGCGCTTCAGGCGAATAACCGGAAACTCCGATACCTTAAACTGGTCGCGTTTGTATCAATTCAGCACAGTAGCTGTACCGGACAGCGTATTAGCCCCATCCGACACGATTAACTGGGATGATCGAACTAATAATATAAGTTACGAGATTTACAATACCGGCGAACTGGAACAAACTTTTCATTTTAGTTTTCAGGATGAAGCAGGATGGTATTTTCAGGAAAACGGCTATTTCCGAGTAAATGCGGGCGGCAAGCATAACTTAGACGTTTTCGGCGATATACCTGATGATAGAGAGGAGAATCGATTATTTTTCAGGCTTGTCCCACTCAACGATATCAGAAATCCTGAAGTTTGCCAATCCTATGTTACCCCCGAATACAATTACGCTGAAAATCAGATTGGCGCTAAAAATCATAGTTTAATAGCGCTGTATCCAAATCCATTTAACAGCCTGGTAAATATTTCGTTCGATATTCCCGGCCCGCAGATCGTCAGAATTGGAGTATATAATTCTCAAGGCAAGTTCGTGGCAGAAATTCAAAACGCATTTCTGAGCGCCGGTGGGCATTCAGTTGTATGGTCTGGAAAAACGCGAGACGGGAAAAAAGCTCCATCGGGAACCTATTTTATTGTGATATCTTGGCTGGAAAAGCGCTTCTGGAGTAAAGCGTCTCTAATTAATTAGCAGGAGTTATTCCGAATAACATGAATCCATCCGCATCCGATTCCATCATCCACCTCAGCGCGATAGATCTGGCGATCGCCGCCGGATTAATTCTGATTACGGGCGCAATCAGCCTGATTCTTAAGCTTAAACTCGAAAAGAAATTGATCATTGCGGCGGTCAGGGTCGTCGTTCAACTGCTGTTGATCGGCTATGCGCTGCGGTTTATTTTTAACATCGACAGCCCCTATCCACTGGCGGTTATTCTAATTATTATGGTCACCGTCGCCAGCCGCACCGCTGTCGGACGATCCAGCCGGAGGTTCGGCGGCATGGCTTGGTTTGCGTTTTTCTCGCTGCTGCTCACGGGAGTTATAACCACCGGCACGGTAACGATCGTGATTATCGGCGTCGATCCGTGGTATAAGCCTCAGTATGTCATTCCGCTGCTGGGAATGGCGCTGGGAAACACAATGACGGCAATATCGCTGTGCCTCGACCGCCTGCTCGACGACCTCGCAATGAGGCGCAGCGAAGTCGAAATGGAGCTTGCGCACGGAGCCACGGCGTGGGAAGCCGCTCAGCGACCGCTTGGCAACGCCGTAAAGCGCGGCATGATCCCGATGATAAACACAATGATGGTCGCCGGCTTGGTCTCTCTCCCCGGAATGATGACCGGTCAAATCTTAGCCGGCGCCGACCCGCTCGACGCCGTCAAGTACCAGATAGTGGTAATGTTCATGATCTCGACGGCTACGGCGATGGGGTGTATTCTGGTTGGGCTGCTGGCGTTTCGGAGGCTGTTTAACGAACGGCATCAGTTGCGGGTGGATTTGATAGGGAGTTAACCTGTGTTATGACTGGGGAAATAGCATTCCGTACGCAGTCATTCCAGCGAAAGCTGGAATCCATCTTCCTTCAGCGTTAGCGCGAGAACCGGACTGGATTCCAGCTTTCGCTGGAATGACTGCCCATGGGCAATTACTGGGAAAATAGACCGCTTAATCTCCCCCATTCTATCTGAAGGGGGGA
>CAZWOY010000406.1:0-4078 GCA_964635255.1 uncultured bacterium | reverse complement strand
TCTTCTCTCAACCGGGCGTGGAACGAGTTGGTTGGCTGCCCTATTGGGGCGAGTTCCGCGATATCGCGTTTAAGGACAGTCTCGCTTTTATCGCCGGCGATTATGGTCTCATCAGCTTTAACGCCAGCGATCCTGCAAGCCCGGTAATATTAGGAAATCATCCTATTCCCGGCGGCAATTATTATCAACTTGATTTGCAAATTGCCGGCAATACAGCCATCGTTAACGCAGATACATTCTATCGATTCGACGTTACAGATCCGCAACATATCGAGCTTCTACCCTTAATTCCGAATTTAAGACAGGAATATGTTAAAGACGCCATTCAAGTTGGAAACTACCTGTATGCTGCGCGGGGCGGCTATCTTTTTATTATTGACGCTGCAAATCCTCGAGAAGCCCTGATTGTCGATAGTTTGCAAATCAATACAGATAAACTCTTAGTGCGGGATAGTTTACTTATTGGATGTTCATCAAGTTATTATTTTTGCGTAAATATCCTGTCTATTCAGAATCCGGAACATCCGGAGATTTTAGGGCGCTATGAATCTGAAAATGTAAGTCAGGGATTGTATGATTGGGAACCTCGCATTTACGGGAATTATATTCTTGCATTAGTAGAGCCGGAAATTGGATCGGGATTGTTATTCGAATGCATCGATTGCAGCGATCCCGCCAATCCATTCAAAGCTTGGGAGCGAGAGACGGAATTCGGTTATTTTGCGGGAATAGCGAATGACCATATCGCAATGACCGTTTATGAAGATGAAACCTGGCCGTTGAAATTTTATGCGATTCACGAACCGGATACGCTCGTCGAAATTAGCAGCTATGACAATATATACAACCCTAATGAGGTCTATTTTCGAGACAACATTTTCTATTTTGCCGGCGATTATGGGCTGCATTGTTACAATGGCGCGGATGTTGAAAACCTCAGTTATTCCGGCGGTTTTCGCTCGCGCACATGTTATGGCGGCCTGGTAAAAATAAACGATAATTTGATTATTTCATTAAACGACAGCGCTTTAAGCGCTGTTTCTGTCGCCGATCCCGAATCGCCGCGTGAAATCAGCAGTTTTCAAACAGAAGAACCGGTTTATTATTTTACGAACTGGTCTTCGCCGGAAGGGCATGAGTATATTATCGCTTATACCGGTCAGCAATACAACGCAAATATTTATCGTTTGGATAACAACGGCGAGCTGATTTTTGTGAGTTCTATCGAATTTGATAACATAGAAGTGGATTTTTTTGACTGCTTAGGCTTAGCGCCTTGGGAAGGCGGGATCGTTGCAACTTTAAGCAGTTATAATGAGGAGACGGATTCTACGATCAGCTGCTTTAAAGTAGCATCGTTAGCCGATCCGGCGCATCCGGAAGTAATTGGCTCACTGACAGATGTTCAGCCTGATCAGAAGTCCGGTTTCGGCAGAGGTATTGTCGTAAATGGTCGTTTTGCTTATATTCCAAGCTACTTTTTATCAAGCGAATATTCGTATATCGTATCCATCGAAGATCCTACTCGACCGGAAATAGTTGATTTTCGCGATGAGGACGCTTTCGGTTTGCCAATTGAGATCGACCATGACCTCATGGCTGCGAGCGGAGAAGATTTTCTTAGATTTTACAACCTTATCGATCCCGCCCATCCGCAATTAATCACAGAATTCGCAGATGGTGTATGCGAATATGATCAAACCGCGATATCGATTCAGCATGGTTTAATGGCCGTAAGCCGTCAAATAATAGATAGATTTCATTTTTACAATATCCGCAATCCTGAAGAACCTTTTATTATTGATTCGCTAGATTTGTACGATTTTGCTCCTGAAGTCTTGTTGGACAACGGATACATATACATCATTGAATCCTCCGGAATCGAAATCCTCCGCTACACCGGCGCAGATTCAGTTCCGAAGATGGATCTTATTATCCCGAAATCGCTTCGATTGAGCAAACCGTTTCCCAATCCGTTTAATAATTCGACAAAGATATCTTATTACCTGCCGATCGATTCTAAAGTTAAATTGAGCGTAACGGATCTGGCGGGGCGGGAGGTCTTAACGCTTGAAGAACGCTGGCTAAAAACCGGCGAGCACGAATCTACGATCGACGCCGCGGCGCTGCCGTCGGGAATCTATGTTGTCCGGCTGGAAGCAGGGGGGACGGTTCGGGCGGTTAAGATGGCTTGTATTCGGTAGGTTTTTTAAAAAGGATGCACAGGATTATATGCGCTCCCATGCGGGAGCGCGGGAACGATAATAAGAAAGCCGAACTTAACGGTTGACAAACGTAGAAAAATACTCTACATTTGTTAACAAGATACATTCAGCATAATACAACAGTTCAGGTGAGCAAATGATAGGCAAAAGACTAAAGCAAATCCGATTGGCGCGCGGGTTGACTCTGCAGCAGCTATCAGATAAAATGAACGGTTATGTAAGCCGCGCTGCGCTAAGCAAATACGAAAACGATAATATGGCTCCGACAGCAAAGACGCTAAGAAAGCTTTCCACAGCCCTTGGCGTTCGAATGTCATATTTTGTCAGCGTACCGGATTATTCGATGCGCTATCTTGCTTTTAGACAAAAAAAATCACTTACTAGGAACAAGCGTGAAGAAATCGAGGCAAAGGTAAGTCACAATCTGGAACAAAGGATTCAGATACAAAACTATATCGGTCAGGTCGAGGATTATAGTTCTGTCGTTAAAAGCTTCGAGTATTCCAATCTGGAAGATGTCGAAAATATAGCTGTAGAATTAAGAGGAAAATGGAATCTTGGTTTAAATCCTATCGACAGCGCCGTTAATACTTTGGAAAACAATTCAGTGCATGTAATATACATCGACGCTAGTCTTGATTTTGACGGTTACTCAGTTTATGCAAATAACGATCAGGGTGAGATTGTTTCAACCGCGGTAATATGTCAAAAGAACATACCGGTCGATCGTCAACGATTCAGTCTATTTCATGAACTTGGGCATTTAATCTTAAAGGAAAATCCTGAGCTCGATGAAGAAAAAGCTGCAAATCGTTTTGCCGGCGCGTTCTTAGCCCCGAAACCTCATTTCGAAAGGATCGTCGGCGGCAAAAGGACGCTGGTGAATTATGGAGAAGTGATCGAATATAAAAAGTATTTCAAGATGAGTATTCAAGCGATACTATACCGGCTTCGCGATCTCGCAATTGTCAGCGAAAATGAATACAAGCGCTGGTGGAGCATTATCGCGAGGAATGGCTGGAAATTCAATGAACCTTATCCCCTCAGTCCGGAAGAGCCGGAATGGCTTAAAAGAAACACTCTAAGAGCTTACGCTGAAGGTTATATAACTAAAAGACAGGTAGAAAACATTTTAGGAACGCCGTTTATCAGCCGTAAAGCAGAATCTGAATCTAAAAGGACGGCGCTTAGAAGATTGCCCTTGGACGCCAGAAGAAAGTTACTCGAAGATTTTTACGATGATAACGCCCAATTATATTCTGAAATTGAGACGACTGAAACTAATTAAGTTTTACAATGCAATCCACTAACTTATACGGCGAGCCTAAGCGTGGCGATGTTTGGGATGTTGAATTAAATCCGGTTATAGGCGATGAAATCCACAGCCATTTTTCCTTGAGACCATGCGTTGTGATAAGTTCCGACGCCTATAGAAAGCTTGATCTAAGAATTATAATTCCATTGACTGGTTGGGAAAATAAGTATAGAAACGCGCCGGATATTTTAAAAATACCGAAAGACTGCATGAATAATTTAGATAAAGACTCTGCTGCGATGGCGATGCAGATAAGGTGCGTTTCGACTGAACGGTTTAAAAAACCTAGAGGCAGAACTAAAGCGGAGCAATTGGAAGATTTGCTTGATTGTCTCGCATTCGCCGTCGATATGCAATTTGAAGACTATGATGGCTTTGAGGATGGTTAATTCTAATATGTGATTATTATAACAAGGGCATACAGGATTTACAAGATGTGAGAATGGTCTGTCAGACTTTGTTTATAGCGCATCTGTCTTACCGGAATTTGATTATTATTAGTACGTGCAGAAAAAAGTGTCATTGTGAGTCTGCCTTT
>CAZWOY010000405.1:0-4079 GCA_964635255.1 uncultured bacterium | reverse complement strand
GGAAAATAAAAATTCCACCGGTAGGGCAGGCGTCTCTGCCTGCCTTCTCGACCTTGCAGAGTCGCACTGGCAGGCAGGGACGCCCGCCCTACCAGAGAAGTTTGTTTTCATGTTCCGTGGTGAAACCCGCCTCATGAGCAATTTCTATGAAATAGATTTTATGACAACGGCGCAAAGTTTCTAAGAAAATGCTCCTTTTGGATCCTATAAATAATTACATAATCGTATGGCTTGATATTATTATATTTAATTCTTATTCTGAAAGGTTAAATACAATTTGCTTCAGTTTTGCAAAATTCAGGATAAATGCCAACCATGCATACCTTTCAGAAACTAAGTTCAAAGCTTGTGAGGCGAGGAGAGTCAATTGGAATCATTATTATATTTCTGTACACGACGATTTGTCTATTTAACTTACCAGCTCATGCCGATGCAACTCGGACTTTTAATCGTTTCGGCGAAGCGGTTTACGTTCTTGACGAGGTAGTCGTTTATTCGGAAAAGCCATTACTAAAACCTTATGTAGTTTCTGAATTATCAGCCGCTAAAATCGACAACCTCGGCGCGGATACGTTCGCCGATGCGCTGAAGAGCGAAACCGGACTGCTTGTTCTCGGCGGCAGGAAGGATTCGGCTTATCTGCGCATCCGCACTTCCACCTCTCAGCAGCCGATGATCCTGTTAGATGGACGACCGCTTAACGCCGGCTATATGGGAACCATCGACCTGTCGCTGCTGCCCGTCGATCTGATCGAAATGGTGCAGGTTATTAAAGGACCGGCGAGCGTCGCTTACGGCGCAAACACCCTTGGCGGCGTCGTCAATATTATCACCCGCGCCAAAGCGCAGGAACCTCTGAAGGTGCGTTTGAATTCCCGGTTCGGCAGCAACGCCTATCGTTTCCTTTCGGGCGGCGCTGCGGGCAACTGGAACAATTTTCACATTAACTTCAGCGCCGAAGAAATGTACCGCGACGGCTACGAGCTTAGCTCCGGCTATCAGCCGGTCGTATCGACGACCAGATCGGGAGACGAGATAATCGTGGAAGACGGCGGCATGCGCGATAACAGCGATAATCATCGCACAGGCTTAAATCTTAAAATCAGGCATTACCGTCCAAGCGGCGCGCAATTCTCATTTTCCGCAAGCCACGCCTGGGCTGAGAAAGGTCTGCCAAGCGCCACCTACCGGCAGGAATACTGGCGTTTTGCCGATTGGAATCGCAGCAGCGGAACGTTTACCGTCCAAGCGCCTCTGAGTGAAAAGTGGCTGGTCAAGGGCAATATATACGGCAATCTGAACGACGACCGGCTGATAAGGTACTACAACGATTCCTTTACAGGCGATAATGTAATGTTCTATTCCATAATCGAAAGCTGGACGCTCGGCAGTTCGATTGAGACATTCTGGCAGGCGTCCGATAAAAACAACCTGACTTTCGGTTTCCGCGGTCAGCGCGACCATTCCGACCGGCAGCCGGATAAAGGCGACCCCTGGGAGGATTATGAAACCCAGACTTTTTCGCTCTACGCCCAAGACCAATACAGCCTTAATTCCAACACAATCTTAACGACCGGCTTAGGCTTATACGGCTTCAGCCGCGAAACGGGAAGCGACTGGCTGACGCCTGTCTGTCCGATGGCGAGCCTGTCCCATGAACTTCAGTCCGGCTATATCCTGAGGCTTTCAGGATCGCGCAACGTCAATTTCCCATCCATGCACAACTTATACAGCCGGGATAAAATCACGGGCAATCCCGGCCTTAAACCCGAAGAAGCCTGGAAAGTCGAGATCAGCGGCGAGAAAGAATTCTTAATGAACGACTATCGCCGGCTGAGCCCGGAACTGGTTTTATTCGCGCATTTTACGGACAATCAAATCGACGTGGCTTATACGCCCGGCGGCAGGGAGTTTCACAACCTCCAAAAGATAGAGACTTACGGCGTCGAACTAAACCTGAACGGCAGCTATTCCCGCTATTTCGGCGGCGGTTTGTCGGTGACGGCTTTAACCTGGGATAGAATAGAAACGCCGCTGTTCCACGTGCCGAAGTTTAAATTGGCTGCAAATCTAAACTTCAGAACGCCGTTCGAAACCGAGATCAATACGAACTGGACTTTCTTCGGCGAACGCAACGGCGATAACGGCAGAGGCGTCGTTACGCCTATGCCCGACTATCTGGTCGGAAATATAAACATCGAACAGCCGATATTTTCATGGCTTTCGTTAAGAGTGGACGTAAGGAACATTCTGGACAGAAACTACGAGGAAGAATACGGCTATCCGGCGCCGGGCAGGCAGATTTTTGGCGGCGTGAATTTAACTTATTGAAAAAAACCGCGAAGCTGGCCCGGAAGGATCCACATTCCGGGTCGTTTTTTTTTCTTTCCTGTCTGCAGGCGGGATCAAGGGAGGAGTTGAAGTTTTCCCGCGCTTTATCATTCCACGACCCCATACCTCATCTCATGCGCTGTCAAAGTTAAAAAAATCAGCAGTAAGAACGCAGTGAGCGTATAGGCAAAAATATCCATGTTAACGTTTATGCTCTGAACTAAATAAGAATTCAGCACGATTTTCAGCGCATAAAGCGCTCCGCATAGCTTTATGAACGTTTTCGACCGCGCTTTGAAAGGCGTGTGAAGCGTCGAAGCCCAGGCTAACAGGAAAAACAACAGCGATATGGTTTCAAACCAGTCGGTTCTGAACGCGGCGGCGTCAGTCAACCTGTTTTCCCATAAAAAGTAGCCTAAAAAGATTTGGATCGAGTACGTTATCAACGCCACCCAGATGAACGTTGCCGGTCGCAACCCAGCAGACCGCGAAGCTCCCTGCGCCGCCGGCGTTCGGGCGTATGCAGCGAGCATCCATGACTGAAGCCCGATATATAAAACCGAAAAGAACAGGAATAATTCGATCGTCCAGATAGAGACGTCGTTCTTCGGCAACAAGGTTAATATTATCAACAATATCAACCCAATAAGCAATTCAGCGCCTGATTTTTGACGAAGCGTCTTGTTTTGGGATAATTGCAGCAAACTAAGCAGATAAAACAGCAATAAGAGGAAAAAGACGCCTAAAAAAATCAGATATTCAATTTTGACGTCCAATACCGGATCAAACAGGAAGTCAAGTAGATAAATGCCGTATTGAGTGGATATAATCCACGTTATCAACAGCGTGGACAACCCCAGAATGCAGATTCTGACTGCGTAAAAGGACTTTGGCATTTATGGTTATTCCTCGCTTCTATGAGCGTGATAGGGCGAAGCCTGGCGTGTGGGCAGCAGGACCAGTTCGCTGATATTCACATGCGGCGGGCGCGAGGCGCAGAAAACGACCACTTCAGCAATGTCCTTCGCCGTCAACGGCGTTAAGCCCTTATATGGCGTTTTTGCCCTCTCCGAATCGCCCTTAAACCTGACCAGCGAAAACTCGGTTTCCACAAGTCCAGGATCGACCGTCGAAATCCTGATAGGCGTATCCACCAGTTCCATCAGCAGTCCCTGAGTTAATGCTCGCACTGCAAATTTTGTCGAGCAATAGACAGCGCCGTTAGGATAAGCGTACCTGCCGGCGATTGACCCGATGTTGATTATATGCCCGCTTCCTCGTTCGATCATTCCGGGCAGCAGCGATCGGGTAACGTGCAGCAGTCCCTTTATGTTCGTATCGATCATGACGTCCCAGTCCTCGACGCCGCCCTCGGCAATGGTCTCCAATCCGCTGGCTAATCCGGCGTTGTTGACCAGTATGTCTATAGACTTGAACTTTTCGGGCAAATCCTTCACAAACGAAGCGGCGTTCTCGCTATCCCGAACATCCATCTCACCGGCATAGACGTCGATATTATATTCTTTCGCCAGCCTGTCCGCAAGCGAACTCAAGCGCATCATCCGCCGCGCGACAATCACAAGATTAACCCCTTCGCGCGCGAAGAGCGCCGCGCACCCCTCCCCTATCCCGGCTGAAGCGCCGGTAATAAATGCAGTTTTTCCCTTCAAATCCATATCGGGTTTCTCCCATGTTTTTATTACTACTATGTGCATAAAATAGTCGCCATCTCACGGAATCCGCTTGAT
>CAZWOY010000404.1:0-4080 GCA_964635255.1 uncultured bacterium | reverse complement strand
CCTTCAGATAGAAGGGGGGAGATTAAGCGGTCTATTTTCCCAGTAAATAAATTTTAATCAATATCAGCGCATCCAACTGCAAAACTACACCTCCCTATTGACTAACCGAATGCGAATCGCTAATTTAAATTAAAAAACCAATCCAAAACCAAAATCGTCAGATGAAAATCGCTTTAGCCCAAATAAATACAACGATCGGTGATTTTGACGGCAACGTTGAGAAAATCATCGATTATTCCAACCAGGCGCAACGCGAAGGCGCTGAGCTTTGTGTTTTCCCCGAACAATGCATTCCCGGCTATCCGGCGCATGACCTGTTAGAACGAACCAGGTTCATCGACCAGAATGAGTCGGCGTTAGATAAACTCCGCCGGGAAATCAAGGATATCGCCGTCATTGTCGGTTTCGCCGAACGCCGCGACTGCGAGTTCGGGAAAGGGCTTTACAACAGCGCAGCGTTGATCGAAAATGGCGAAATCCTCGCTGTTGTCAGAAAATCTCTTCTCCCGACCTATGATGTTTTCGACGAAACCAGGTATTTCGACGCAAGCAGGAAAATAGAACCGGTCGAATTCAAAGGGCGCTTAATTGGCGTTACAATCTGCGAGGATATCTGGAACGATTCCGATTTCTGGAAACACAGGTTTTACGACGTCGATCCAGGCAAGGAACTTGTCGAGAAAAACGCTGAGCTTATCATAAATGTCGCCGCCTCTCCTTTCACAATTACTAAAAGACAAATCCGCACGGAAATGCTGAAGTCATTTGCCGCAAAATATAAAAAAACGCTGCTCTTCGTAAATTCTGTCGGCGGAAACGACGACCTCGTATTCGACGGCAATAGCCTGGCGATTAACGGTCAAGGGCAAATTTTCGCCAGCGGTTCAAATTTCACCGAAGACTTAATCGTTATCGATCTCGAATCTGACAAAAATGAAATCGGCTACAGCCATCTTTGTGAAGAAGAAGCGGCGCTGCAGGCGTTAATTGCCGGGACCAAGGACTATCTTAGGAAATGCGGTTTTATGGGCGCGCTGCTCGGTCTTTCAGGCGGGATCGATTCCGCCTTGGTTGCTGTCATCGGATCTATGGCGCTTGGTTCGGACAACATTGAAGCCTTGCTGATGCCCTCAGTCTATTCAAGCGAAGGATCGGTTATCGACGCTAAACAGTTAGCTGAGAATCTCGGCATGAAATACCATGTAATCCCGATTCAGGATATACTCAAGAGCTATTTAAAAATTCTCGCTCCGATATTCGGTTCCGATAATCTGGGCGTAACCGAAGAAAATCTGCAGGCGCGCATTCGAGGAAATCTGCTGATGGCTTTCTCGAATTACACCGGCAGATTGTTATTGACAACCGGCAATAAATCCGAACTGGCTACCGGCTACTGTACGTTATACGGCGACATGGCTGGAGGTTTCGCAGTCATTTCCGACGTTCCCAAAACACTGGTTTATCGTTTGTGCCGGTACATCGACCGAAACGAGGAAATCATCCCAACCGCGATCCTAGAAAAACCGCCGTCGGCTGAACTGCGTCCCGACCAGAAAGATTCGGACTCGCTGCCGTCTTATGATATTTTGGACGGCATACTCGATTCGCATATTGTGCATGGTCTCGATTTTCCGGCTTTGGTAAAGCAGGGCGCAGATCCATCGCTTACCGAAATGGTCTTGAACATGGTCAGAAAAAACGAATACAAACGCCGCCAAGCGCCTCCGGGAATTAAAATAACTTCAAAAGCGTTCGGCTCGGGACGGCGCATGCCCATAGCGCAGAAGTGGATTCCGTAGGAAAGATTTTTTAACTCGTTCCCACGCAGGAGCGTGGGAACGCATATTGACCTTATATTGTTAAGTATGCATTCCCACGCAGGAGCGTGGGAACGAGTTGGTAACCGCAGGTTGTCGAGTAAAATCAGTTGATCAAGGGCTGGCGCGAATATTGACGCCAGATATTAAATCTATTAAAAGGGTATCTCAACCTCTTTATTTTTCTTTTCCGCTCGTATTCTTTTGTTCATTCTTATTATCCTGAATAAGCCAAATATAGCAATCAGTACAAATATCGACTCCTGTAATATGGAAGGCAAATTAAACTGTTTGGTAAGTGAAATTACGATCATCGTCGAGGCAAAAATCTCAATAACGGGATAATTAATATTGTTGGTCGATAATATTCTGGCATTAAGGAACAGAGCGATCACAAGCGTTAGTATAACGCCGATTATTCCAACTGCCACGGGCGGTATAATATAAAAGAAACCGAGGACCGTTATTATTGAAAAGATTACCAAAAGAGTAATATTAAGCTCTTTATCTCGCATCGCGTTATAGAATGTTTTGCAAAACAAGACAAAAAATATGAGGTAAAACAGAACAACAGCGGGCATAATTGTTCCCTAAGCTAAACTGAAACAATGAAAAAAGGCATGTCGAATTTGATCCATGTCGAATTTGATCAAAGGATAAAGCGTGTTCTCAGGCTTGTATATCCCCCTCCGACTTCTCCCTTTTGGAATTTTTACTTCACCGATAGTTCGCATCGTAAATTGCATTTTGTAATTCGATCTTCCGTTTTTTGTTTACATGTAAACAAAAACCGTTCGTGATCGATTGCAGTTTACACAATGCGACAACTCTTAAACTATCCAGAAGTTACCTATTCTTCTGATGCAATTCAAACGCAGCAAATCAATGGATAGTTTTAAATACCGCCATTTAATTTATATCAGATCAACAAAGATCACAATCAATTCAGGTTTATTCGATTGCAAACAAAATATTTTTTATATGTTTACTCTTCTTGTAACTCGTTCCCACGCTCCAGCGTGGGAATGAATATCGACCTTGTGCAGTTACTGCTATGTGCATAAAATAGTCGCCATCTCTCGGAATCCGCTTGATGAGGAATACTATGCAATATCAAGATGTTAGGAGATTGCTTAGTCTGCTAAAGGCAGACTCGCAATGACACTTTTTCATGCACGTAGTAATAAGCATGCATTCCCACGCCGGAGCGTGGGAGTGAGTTGGTAATATTTACACTATATACTACCTGGGGTAATAACAAAGATGAGAATTTAATTATTTCTACTTGCCCATTCTTCCCCCGCCCTTTCCCCAATCTCAATCAGTTCCTTCATCCTCTCAAAATCCGCCCAGTGAATATGCCGCACCTCAGGCGTTATAACAGCGTCTGCTTGAGCTAAATAGAACTCGTGGAGGTGGTATTGGGTTATCTGGTCCGAACGGTTCATAACATCGATAGCGTGATTGAACGGTCCGTCGGCTTCCAATTTGCAAGGGACGTCCACGGCAAGAACATAATAATTCTTGTCGTCCTTCTCAGGCACCGGTATGTTTTTCGATACGCCGCCGTCAACCAGAATCATTTCATTAATTTTCACCGGACTGAAGACTCCGGGAATCGCGGCGCTGGCGGCGCAGGCGTCTGCTAGACGACCTTCGGTAAGTTCAATATCCTCGCCGGAAAGCAAATCGGTGGCAATAGCGACAAACGGTATCTTTAAATCGTCGAAAGTTCGATCTTCAAATACCTCATCGAATATCTTTCGATAGACTTTACTCGACAGAATCGATTGCTGATTTCCAAGACGGGCAAGGAGCAATAATCTGGCAACATGGCTGCGCCAATGTTCGTTTTTTCGACTGCCGCCGCCCGTTTTCCTGGATACATCCGCCAAATCAAAGTCCTTAAATGTATCGCTTTTCCCATAGCGCAGCAGTTTCTTTTCGACAACCGAAGCGCTTTTATAAAGAGCGTACAACGCCCCGACGATCGCTCCCATACTGGTTCCGGTAATTAGGTCCGGCTTCCATCCGTTTCGTTCAAGCGCTTTGATAACGCCTATGTGAGCCAAACCGCGAGCGCCGCCGCCACCTAATGCAAGCACGTTGCCTTTTCTATACTCGAATTTTCTTTGCAGCCATTGAAATATCATAAAATGAATCCAGATTTAGTGAATTCTAACAAGATAGTTTGTCGCCAGCGTTACTGGGAAAATTAAAATCCCACCGGTAGGGCAGGCGTCCCCGCCTGCCTTCGCAACCT
>CAZWOY010000403.1:0-4083 GCA_964635255.1 uncultured bacterium | reverse complement strand
CGCATTCCATCAGATTCCTGGAGATGGCAACTATTTTATGCACGTAGTAATAATAGGCGTCGTCGAAATCGAGACCTAAATCTTTAGCTGTTTTCACTACTGTTATTACCAAGTGCAATAAATAGCGTACAAATTACCGACTCGTTTCCGCCTGTGCGTAAAAGACTGTGGTTCGGACGCCGCTTGGCGCAGAAAAACAGAATCGTTAACGCCTCCCGGTCCGCTCGACACAAATTTACATAGAACATAATTAAATATAAACAACAGACGCCGCATTGCCTATATTTACCACAAAAAAAAACGGACGAAAACCGCCCGTTTTTTTAAACCGTCTGCTGACCGAGATTATGCTATAGCGGCGCCGACCTTCTCGGTCAGCGTCTTAAATGCGCCGGGATCGTTTATCGCCATATCCGCTAACATTTTTCGATCTATCTGAATATTCTGGACATTTAATCCATGCATGAATTTCGAATAGCTCAATCCATGCTCGCGACAGGCAGCGTTAATCCGCATAATCCACAGTTTCCTGAAGTCGTTCGGGCGTCTGCGGCGATGAGCAAAGCTGAAAGCTTCCGCCCTGCGGACTGTATCGCGCGCGGTTCTCAGCGTTTTACTGCGCGAACCGTAATAGCCCTTCGCCCGCTTAAGAATTTTTTTTCTGCGCTTTCTGGTCGCTACTAAATTTTTAACTCTTGCCATATTAAACTCCTAAGCTTGAATCATGCGCAGAATATTCTTCTTGTCTTCACCGGAAACCTGTCCGGCTTTGCGCAGTTTTCTTTTTCTTACCTGGCTTTTCGAGGTAAATTTATGACTGGCATAAGCGTGCTCGCGTACAATTTTTCCCTTGGCTGAAACTCGAAATCTCTTTTTCGCGGCGCGATTTGACTTCATTTTTGGCATTTAGTTACCTTTCAAAATAGCGTTTTCCCATCTCACTTAAAGTGAATCAAAATTTCTAATTTACAAAAATTGCAATGAAAAAACAACAAGCTAAACTTAAAAATCAATTGAGATTAAAAAAACAGGCTCGGTTATTTCAGTGAAAAGATTATTTTTTCTTGACTAAAACTACCGACATATTATTATGACCTTCCATTCTTGGCGATCCTTCTGTTTTTGCAATGTCGGACAATTCAGCAGCAATTCTGGTTAAAACCTCTTCAGCCATTTCCGGTTTTGTAATCTGCCTGCCTTTCATCATCAAGGTTGCTTTCACGCGATTCCCTTCTTCGATAAACTTGCGGGCTGAATTAACTTTAACCTGGAAATCATGTTCATCGATATTTTGCGACAAACGAATTTTTTTAATCTGAACTACGTGCTGCTTTTTGCGAGCGTCTTTTTCTTTCTTACTTTGCTCGTAGCGGAATTTACCATAATCGATTATTTTACAAACAGGCGGCTTTGCCTGCGGGGCAATTTCAACCAGGTCAAGTCCGGCTTCGTTAGCCTGTTTCTGCGCCTGACGGGCTGAAACGATTCCTATCTGTTTGCCGTTCGCTCCAATCAGTCGAACCTTATCCCATCTGATTTCTTCATTTACCCGGGGATTCTTACTGAAATCGCGGCTGCCATGTGAAGGATTACTCGTAATTACACCCCCCTTCCTTCAGCATAATCGAAAAAAAGAAAATTACAATCTGCGAAATGTTGCACTCCCGTTTTACTTTGAATCTATTGTCTTTTCTATTTCCTGAGAAAATAAAAAATCTATCAGTAGGGCAGGCGTCTCTGCCTGCCTTCTCAACCTTGCAGGATCGCACTGGCAGGCGGGGACGCCTGCCCTACCGGAGAAGTTTATTTTCATGTTCCGTGGCGAGCCCGCTTCATAAATAATTCTAATGTATTTCCTCAACCATTTTCCGAATCAGATCATCGACCGGCGTCGAGCCTAAATCGCCTTCGCCTCTCCTGCGCGGCGATACTTCGCCTGATTCCGCTTCACGCTTACCTATTATGAGCATATACGGTATTTTTGCTTTTTCTGCATCTCGGATTTTTCTGCCGATTTTTTCGCTTCGATCATCGATCCGGCAGCGAATATCTTTCTCTGTCAATTTTACGCTCAAATCTTTCGCCGCCTGGATTTGGTCATCCGTAATAGGCAATATAACAGCTTGTTCGGGCGCAATCCAGAGAGGAAAGTCTCCGGCGTAGTGTTCGATTAAAATTCCTATAAATCTCTCAAGCGAACCTAAGATCGCTCTATGCAGCATAACGGGTCTGTGCGCTGAATTATCAGGTCCGATATATTCAAGGTCGAATCGTTCCGGGAAATTAAAATCAACCTGCACCGTGCTCAACTGCCAAGATCGTCCAAGGCTGTCCGTTATGTGAAAATCGATTTTCGGACCGTAAAAAGCTCCTTCGCCTTCGTTTACCTCATATTCCTTGCCTTCCTGTTCTAAAGCTTTAAGCAGCGCGCTTTCGGCTTTATCCCAAAGTTCATCGGAACCGATCCGGTCTTTAGGTCTGGTCGAAAGCTCCAGCGAAACGTCCGTCAATCCAAAGTGACCGAAAACTTCGAACACGAGGCGGATCAAACCGATGACTTCATCGATCAACTGGTCGATAGTGCAAAAAATATGGGCGTCATCCATCGTAATGTGACGCACCCTGAACAAACCATGCAATGTTCCCGATTTCTCATACCTGTGAACGATTCCCATTTCCGCCCACCGCATCGGCAGATCGCGATAGCTCCATTGTTTGCTCTTAAACAGGACCACTGCGCCCGGGCAGTTCATCGGCTTTACGGCATAATCGCGGTCCTCTTGCGATGTAAAGAACATATTATCATGATAATGATCCCAATGCCCGGAACGCTCCCACAGATCCTTTGTCATTATCAGCGGAGTATATACTTCGCCATAGCCATGTCTGGCTAAAGTCTTGGTCAAGTATTCCCGGATTGTATTTACAATTATCGCGCCTTTTGGCAGCCAGAATGGCGCGCCGGGAGCTTCCGGGAAAAAATGAAAGAGATCGAGCTCCTTGCCAATTAACCTGTGATCCCGTTTTTTCGCTTCCTCAATTTGCTGCAGATGAGCTTTTAATTGCTTCTTTTCAGGATATGCGGTTCCATAGATACGCTGCAGCATCGGGTTGCGTTCGTCGCCCCGCCAGTATGCTCCGGTAACCGCAGTCAGCTTGAAATGTTTTATGTAGCCGGTCGATGGCAAATGAGGTCCCCGGCACAAATCGGTAAAACCGCCTTGCGAATAGGTCGATAGCATTTCATCCGATTCGTTCAGTTCTTCGATTAATTCTACTTTATAAGTCTGTCCCGCATCTTTAAACATTTTAAGCGCTTCGTCGTAGGAAATGCTTTTTCTTTCGATGGCAAGGTCGTCGATGACGTTTTTCTGCATTTCCGCTTCTATTTTAGGCAGGTCGTCTGCAGAGATCGGAGTTCCGAAATCGAAATCGTAGTAGAATCCGTTTTTAATCGCAGGACCAATTCCCAGTTTGGCGTGAGGGTAGAGCTTTAAAACCGCTTGAGCCAATAAATGCGAGCCGGAATGCCAGAAAATCTCCATCGCTTCCGGCGAATTCAAAGTGAGCAGCTTGTATTCGCCGCTCGCCTGAATAACATCCTCCAGACCATAAAGCCGGTCGGGGCCTTGCGCTCCGATAACGCCTTTGGGAGCGTCTCCCAAGGCTTCTTGAAGGGTTTGTCCACGTTTCTCTTCACCAAAACGAACTTCGGTCGTTTTATCTGCCATTAAGTTTGTTTCCTGCCTATCTAAAATTAAAGCCTTTCACAGAAGATTTCCGTGAAAGGCGCATCCGAACAGCCTTGCAGATTTTTTAACCTGAAAGGCGGTATGTTAGAGAAGGATCACAGAATATCTTCTGTGGAAAAAAATCTCCGATCGCTGTCTGCAAAGCGAGACAGCGATAAAAAGTTTTGTTTCCTTTTGGAACTGCTGACAAATGAGGATAAACTTCAGCAACTGAAAACAGCTTTCATACGGAAAATCGCGTACGATCAAAAGAACTCAGTGGGCGATACTGGACTCGAACCAGTGACCTCTTGCATGTCAAGCAAGCACTCTAACCACCTGAGCTAATCGC
>CAZWOY010000402.1:0-4092 GCA_964635255.1 uncultured bacterium | reverse complement strand
TAGTCTGCTAAAGGCAGACTCGCAATGACACTTTTTCATGCACGTAGTAATAAGTATGCATTCCCACGCAGGAGCGTGGGAACGAGTTGTAGTTGCAAACTTGCAACTTCTACTTAACCAAAATCGTCTTCCTTGTCAGCGACCGATTATCCCAGTTCATTTGAATAAAGTACATCCCTGCAGCGGCCTCCTGGGCATTCCATGAAAATGTGCGTGTTCCGGCGGGGCTTACGCCGTCGAACAAGTTTGCTGCCCGCCTCCCGTAAATATCGACGACGTTCAGCGTCAATTCGGTCGTCCGGGGCAGCTCCATTTTTACTTCGGTTACAGCGTTGAATGGATTGGGATAGGGGGAGCTTAGCCTGTATTCCCGGGGAGTGGCTGGGGTGTGATCATCTTCGACGCCGACAGGATTCAGGTGATCTAACAGCGTCTCGAAGAAAACATGCCTTGGCGTCGTATCTAACATGCCTGCAGCGGCTTCCAGCGCAAATCCGAGGTATGCGACCGAATATGTTTCGCCTCTGTAAATCGACGCCGCAACTCCGCCGTCGCCGTTCGCTCCGTAATTGAAAATTGCTTCCGCGCCTTCGAGCGGCTCCATTGTGCTGGGGCTGCGATTGTTTCCGGCGCCGTTGCCGCCCACGAGCAGGAAGCTCTGATCTGCGAAATGCGATCCTGCAGCGCCGCTGACGTAGGGTTCGCCATTATCTTCGAGGCGTCTGACATGCAGATAGTCTGAAAACAACTCGGTATCGCCGTGATCATTGCCTATGAATTGACCGATCAGCACAAGATTTACGCGGTTCTCCGCGGTTCCTGAATCCAGATAGTTTCTCAGAACCGCCATATCGTCATCGGACAGGGCGTTTCTTTCGTTGCCCGTGAACCAGACAAGGACCGGGAAGGTATTCACCACTCGAGGATCCGGCGCCCAAGCCTGTTCAAATATATCGTAAGAATCATGCACCAGAGGTCTGTGACTGAAATCCTCTTTGTAGTATTCATCGACGTCGAGCTGGTCTTTGTTGCCATCATTATTCTGATCGCTGTTGTCGTCATCCACGAGATAATAGTATGGATGTCCGATCGTCTGAGTGAAATCGAATGACTGCTCTAAACCTTCGTTTGAATTAATTAAAACCGTCAGCGTCGAATAGTGCGGCTGGGAATAGGACGTTCTGATGCGGAAGCCTTCGCCGCTCTCGAATTCGACGCCGTTATCCAGATCCCCGATACGGATGGAATCTCTGGTAACGCGGATCGACCGGTCTTCGGTTCTTAGGAGGCAGTATGTTCCGGTAGCGTTCTCGTAAGTTTCGATGTTTTCGATGGTAAACGGAACATTAAAGACTTCCGAGACGTCGATATAGTCGTCGCCGTTGCCTTCGACTTCTTCAAATGAGTAATCGAGCAGATCAAACCGGGGATAAATCGAATGCAGCAGGTGATCGGCGTCGATGCGATACTGGATGCCGGGGTAGTTCTCATTGAGATCGGAAACATCGACCGCGGTTCGCTGCATCGCCCACATCAATTCTTCCCAGGTCAAATCGGGCCTGACCGACAAAAACAACGCGCCAGTCCCGCATGCAAAAGGCGAGGACATCGACGTGCCTTGAGTAGAGCGATAAGCGTTCCGGGGCCATAGCGAAACCATATCGATTCCGGGCGCAACAATATCCGTGTAATCGCCGTAGTTTGAAAAGTTGGCATGGCGGTCGCTGTGATTTGTGGCGCCAACGCCGATAACGCCATCATAAGCGCAGGGATAGAAATGAGTTCTGCGTCCCTCATAATCTCGCACCGAATCGTTGCCGCAGCCGGCGAACATGATCGAACCTTCCTCTATGGCAAATTGAATCCGGTCGTTTGCGTATCGGTTGAATCCTGAGTCGCCGCCCCATGACAAGTTTATTACATCGGCTCCGTTCTGAGCGCAGTAAAGAATACCTTCGTAACCATGATCTATAATGTTTGAATCTCGCAGCGAGTAACAACCCATTACCATCATAACACAGTTAAAACCGGCTCCGGCGACGCCGGTTTCATTATCTGTAACCGCGGCGGCAAGTCCGGCTACGTGGGTGCCATGTCCGTTGCGATCGCCCCAGGGGTCGTCAGGCCAATTGTCGCGCTGTTCGAAGTCCCAGCCGAAAAAGTCGTCGGGATAGCCGTTTCCGTCATCGTCCTCGCCGTTCCAGTCGTCGATATCGCTATAGACGCCGTCGCCGTTTAAATCTTCGCCGACATTGAACCATAGATTGTCTTCGATGTCTTCATGAATAATCTGAGTACCGTTTTCTTCAACGTCCATATCGACGCCGCTGTCAACGATTCCAATGACGATTTCTTCGCTGCCCTGCGAAACGTCCCAGGCGCCGGGGAAACCGCATTGATGCAAATGCCACTGGACGCGGTACTGCGGATCGTTTGGCACATAAAATTGTTTATCTATGGTTGCCCATTCGACATACTCTATTTCGGGACAGTCTTCAAGGGCGGATTTTAATTCGCGGACGTCGAAAACGCTTGGGAAATAAACGTTGTACCAGCGATCGACGTCGTCCGCATAAGGATTGTCCATGCATTTCTGCATAATGAAAGAACATTTTTCGATATTCGTAACGCCGAACATGGCGGAAACAGCGTCGATCGACTCAATTCCGGTAACCGGCGTCCCGTCGTAGATCGATATTTGCAAAGGATGATGAGTCGGCTGGATCTTAATACGCAACTCATCGGTATAAACGTTTTCACCAGGTTTTACCCAGAAATCTTCGTCCTCCCCAGCGAACGAAGAAACAGGGACAAAGAAAAAACAAAAAATGACAAAACAGGCGAAAATTTTACTAAGCATTAAAACCTCTTTTACTTCAGCGCGCCCATTTGACGCGGCTATGATCCTAAAACTAAATATTATAAATAAATTAATGCAATTGTCGCTTTAAGTCAACCTTTTGTATTGAATTGCACGGATAAGGTTGACAGTAGATAGTAAAAAAATTATATTAATAAGTCTTATGCAAATTTCAGCACTCTGAATGGCGGAGTAGCTCAGTTGGTTAGAGCAGTGGAATCATAATCCACGTGCCGGGGGTTCGAGTCCCTCCTCCGCTACCAACTCCCTCAGGATCGCATTTCGACAGACCAGACTATCCGTGAATGTGGATTTTGGACGCCTGACAGGTGCTTTCATTGTATTTTCGGACCGTCAGAGATGTTAATAATCCTGTCCTCCATAGGAACACGGATGACACGGATGCAACGGATATTCGCGGATAATAACGCTATTATTTCTCCAGTAATTGCTCATGAAGCGAGCTTCGCCACGAAACATGAAAATAGACTCATTTTCTGACGTAAGTCGCAACCCCCCTGTATCCCCCCTTCAGATAGAAGGGGGGAGATTAAGCGGTCTATTTTCCCAGTAAATAAATTTTTTAGGCTTGCATTGCGTTTATCCATTTTTCATTTTAACTGACATTGGCGTATGTGTCTTCAAGAATTTGGTAAAAGGAACCAACATGAAAACTATAAGCAAACTAAAAAAACCGTCTGGGGTTCGAACCGTTTCCAGTTTCGATTTATCTCCCATAATTGTAGAGGATTTGGAAGTGGATAAAGAAATCTTGAACTTTAAAAATCCTCTGATTCTCTATCCTTATATTGAAGAAGATTCAATTATCTGCGTGAAGAACGAAGAATTGGGAATCGACGTTTACGGATTCAACAGAGAAGAACTTGTCTCAAACTTATTCGAAGAGTTGGATGTGATTTATAGAAACTATGCTTTCGAAGAGGACGAGAAACTTAACGAAGGCGCGAAAAGGCTTAAGTCGGATCTCTTAAATATCCTTTCTAAAACCAAAATAATACAATGAGAGACTAAATAGAACCACGGATGACACGGTTGGAGTGACCGTCAGGTGTCCTCACCTGACGTATAAATGTTGTTTTAACAATACTTATCTGCCAACCGGGGACACGTGGCAGGCGCTCAATACAGATGGCAATGCCTTTTTTCAATTCGAAACTACTACTAAGCGCATAAAATAGGCGTCAATTCTAATAATCTGATGGAATGTGGAC
>CAZWOY010000401.1:0-4103 GCA_964635255.1 uncultured bacterium | reverse complement strand
GCGTGGGAATGCATACTTAACAATATGAGGTCGATATGCATTCCCACGCAGGAGCAGGGGAACGAGGTATGGATTATGCGCATCAAAGCGCATGTACACTATCCAATGCACATAGTAATAAAACCTTCAAATCAACGCCAGCAATTATATAAAGACAAAAGTTCGCTGTCCAGACCTTTGACAAACCAACGCTTTTTTTTCGCATCTCTGATAACTCTTTCTCGTGGAAACTCCCCTATTGACTCTAACGATTCCTGTATTTTATGAACGCAGACGGTCTGCGCTTTCGCCGCTTCTGGTCCGCAGACTATGGGGACAGGTTTGTTTAACTTTTCGACCGCGCGAAAAAGTTTAAGGAACTGATGATCGTCGTCGGGCGAACCGTAGTCGTTGCGATTCCCACAGCTATCGACGGCGGCGATTGAATTCGAGTCGATTCCGTATTGTATGGTTCCCTGTTCAAAGTCGATCTGAAACACCGGATTATGTTCGGTTTCTGTTGCATGGGATGCGACAAAGAAAATCCGTACATCGTTTTCGGTTCGGATTTCGGCTTTGATCGTGTCGTAGTTTTCGATTGGATTGACGCGCCAACAACCGGCTTTAACATGTTCTGGAAAGGCGCTCTGGTCGATCTCGCCTCCGGCGAGGTAAAACATATTGTGCAGGAAATGCGCCATAGCGTTGTTCGCCGGACTGTCCAACACCCAGGTTCCGTCGTTCAGCCGGATTTTTCCCGCCCAGTCGTTTCGTTTGTAATAATCATCCCCTCGTCGCCAGAAGCAGAGCGATTTCATCCGCAGCGGCTTGCCGAATCTGCCGTCGAGGATATCGCGTTTAAGCTTCTGCACGGCTCTCGAATACGACCACTGATAGCCGGCCAGCGCCCATTTGCCGGTTTCATCGCGGATGCGGATCAGCTCATCGACGTCTTCAGGCGCCGCAGCTAATGGTTTTTCACATAGAACATTGCCGCCGTTTTGCATTACGGTCAGGCTTTGAGGAACATGATAGTGAATCGGCGACGAAATGACTGCGAGATCGGCGGTTTTGCCGGATGCATAAAATTGCTCAATATCTGCGAATACCGGTATTTGGCGGTTCACGATTTCTTTATAATGTCCAGACTTTTCCGGGGTGGGATCAATAATGCCGGCGATATCGACTTTGCCCTCTAAATGATCCCAGACGGTTTGGAGGTAGTAGTAGCCGTAGCCGCTGACGGCGGACAGGAGGAGAGAAGGTTTGTTAATCAAAATACTCCATAGCGAGTAGCCTGGATATCGCGAATCCGGGAATTAACTGTTTAATCGAAACTGCCTTCAATAATTTCAATTTCCTCATCCGTTAAATTATATAATTTGTAAACAAGCTGATCAATTTGCCCTTCTAATTTAGCCGTTTCACTATCCAAATCCGCCTTCTTCTTATTTATTATGTCCGCAGCCAAAGACTCGATTTTACCGGCAATCTCTCTATTTTCCCGCGTAATTTCTGGTATGCTCAACACCTGCACAAACTGCTTAAAATACCGGCTGCCTTTTGAGCCTAAATCTGAGGAGATAAACGGGAAGATAAATTTTGTTACTTTTGAGTTGAGGACGCCTAATAAATATTTGCTGTTCGAATTAATCATGTAAACGGTATTATTGAACATTATTCCAGCGGGAACAAGCGTAAAAGTCGGAGAAGTCGCTATATCCGCCCAGACGATTTTTTCTTGTTCGAAGTCGTCTAAATATGCGCAATTTCTCAGATTCGTCCAGTGTTTGCCTTTGTCCCGCCGCTTCTCGACGCCGCCATTCTTTGCTTTATTAATATGCTCGAAGTGTTTATTAATCGCTGGATATTCCGCAGGCACATCGACTCTGGGATTCTTGTCATATCCGTTGTGCGAATTTATCAACCACAAATCCGCCCATCGGTAATAATACCGGACAATATCCCTCCCGCGGATTAATGGTTTTAGTATTTCCTCAGATTTTGGGTCTTTTTTGCATAGTTCTTCTTTTTTAAATTTATCTATAATAAACGCTTCGTTTAATCCGGTTTTAATTCCAGAATTTAATTTTATATTCCACTTTGCGAGCGGCTTCCCTTTGGAGGCAATTTTCTTTTTTATTGCAAAGATTTGTTTATCAATCAAAGTCCAAGCGGCGTCGCTCAGATCATTCTGCGAAATTCTTTGTATTTTACTTATGGCATACTCGTCCAATGAATCTATATCAAATCCATCCGCAATATTCACATATTCGACCGCGTTTTCGCCGGATGGTTCGGACTTGTCAAACAATAAAATACTCGTATCTACTGTTGAGCCGAACACCTTATAGCCTTTAAAATCGACTATCCGGCGCATCCTGGCGTTGTCTTTAAGATACCTGCGCAGTTTTTCGCCGTAATTCGCTCTCATCCATTTATTGCTGGTGATTAATCCGGCATACCGATTTTCCGCCAATAAATTCAAGGAAATTTCATAAAAATAGGTATATAAATCGGACGTGGAATTAAAAACTTCGTATCCGGCGGATTTTAAATATGGTTTAAGCTCTTTTATTAATTCTTGCCTCACATAAGGCGGATTTCCGATGATGGCGTCAAAACCGGAACCATTTTTATTGTTTGCGAAAGCGTCCGGGAATTCAAGTTCCCAGTGGAAGTAACGGAATTGCTTCTTCAATTCCGTATGTCGCTTCCAAACCTTCCTGTGCTCTGATAAAACTTCCTTTGACGGCTTTACAGATCCGCGCTCAATTAAATCCTGAGCGATCTCTCCATATACATGTTGATCTATGGCAAGACCGCAATCGCAGGAAGTTCTGAGGTCTGCGACCGCTCGGAATGCGGCGAGACTCTCGTTAACGTTTTTTAACCATAGGCTTTCTTTATCTTTTACCGCTTCCAAATTAGCGCTTTCGGCTTCCTTAATTTCGGTTAAAGCGGCGATAGCCTGTTCCAAAGCGTCGTCAAGTCCCTCGATCTCGAATAAATGGGAATTGTTGCCGTTATGATTCTCGATATTATCGATATCCGAAATCTTCGATCCGACCAGTGAATTGCCGCAGCGCAGGTGATGGTCGAGGAAATTCAACGGCTGATCTTGTGAAATGCAGGTCAGCCATAACGATAATTTAGCGAGCTCAACCGCAAGCGGATTGAGATCGACGCCGTAGATGCATGACTCGACAACCCGCCGCCGCCAATATGCAAGCGCAATGCTTTCTTCGGATTCGCCCGGATGGGGTTTTCTGATTTCAAGTATAGTTGTATCGTTCTGGATAATTGCGTCGGCGAGAAATTCCGTCGCCCTGATCAGAAAATGACCGCTTCCCATCGATGGATCCAATACTTTCAGTTTTAATGCCGCTTCGGCGAATGAATTATCCTTTATTTTGTTTTTCATTGAAGATTTTACTTGTTCAATATTTTTGATGCGGTCGATAAGAGGCTGCAGCGTCTCTTTAACGATATAGCGAACTATAAAATCAGGCGTGTAGTAGGAACCGGTCGATTTCCTCTCCGTTTTTTCCGATTTAAGTTCTAATCGGCGATTATTAAAAATTAGTTTATACTCCAATAAGCTTTCATAGATCGATCCCAGTTGTCTCACTTCCAGATTCGAATAGTCGATTGTTTCGGTAAATACGAAAGAGGATGCTCGATGGGACGAGTTTTTCGATCTAAAAAAGATCATGTCTTTCAGCACTTCCGAAAGCGTATAATCGCCAACCTTCCATTTATTGATCTGTATATTTTCATCCGGATTAAATAAACCGCCGTCATAGGGCGGAACGCCGCAAAGATTATTGATCCTCCATTCAGTTCCGTTAATCAAATGAAATAATTCGATTATCTCATTGTAAATTCTGGTCATCACATCTTCTTCGATGGTTCGCGGATCGTTAATAAGCTTTGACTTAAGCCGGTTTAAAGAAAAATGTTTCCTGTAATATTTATTGGCGCCATAGACCGATTCGCGCACCGGCAGCAATCCAAGTCCTTCGGCGTATAAAATGAAAAGCAGGCGGTACAGGAAAATGAGCGAGGCGTCATAAACTTCTTTTAATTGGCTGGTGTGTATTTTGTTTGCAAAATGATTAAAA
>CAZWOY010000400.1:0-4104 GCA_964635255.1 uncultured bacterium | reverse complement strand
AGGAAATCAGGAGCGTTGACAGAATCAGAATGAGGGTCGTCTTTGAAATTTTCATTGCCCTCTCCTTTATGTTTAGTTAGAAATTTATTAGCTGCGAATGTATAAGGTATTGTAATATAATATGTATATTTGATTAATTAATCAATGAATGAATGAATAGATGATGTGTTTTTTTGAACTCGTTCCCACGCTGGAGCATGGGAACGAGTCGAAAATAGTTTTATCTTTTGGGAGATCGGTTGTTTTGCTAACATTAGCGCAATAACGGCATTGTCAAGATGTTAGCAGATTGCTTAGTCTGCTAAAGGCAGACTCGCAATGACACTTTTTTCTGCACGTAGTAATAAATGATGTAATTTTCAGAACTCGTTCCCACGCTCCTGCGTGGGAACGAGTTTGTAATACCATGGTTAGAAAATCTTCCAATAAGAATTGTTTGAACTCCTTAGTAAATGACGCTTATATTGATATGGAAATCGTTGTTAAATAATAAGATAGATATAACCTGCATGCGTTATCCAGGCTCATTCTTTCGCATTCATCCTATCTAAATAAATTCAGACCTTGATTTTGAGTTACTAATAATTTAGCTTATTTATAGATCTGGGAATGGATGGGCGCTGGTGTGCCCCGCGGACTTCAAATCCGTCTGACGGTCGTTAGAACCGGCCGCGGTGAGTTCGATTCTCACCCGTTCCCGCTAAACAAAATAAAAGGCTGCGATTTCGATCGCAGCCTTTTGTTTTGTACAAAAGATATAAAAGCTAATATCGCAGCAGAATTGGCTTAATGTAAAAACAGTATCTTCATTTAATTAGAAGTGTGTTATTTATAACAAGACTACTTAATTAATACTGCTTTAATTTCGGAAACTCTGTTTCCATTACTGATTCTCACCAAATAATTACCACTCCCGAAATTATCCATTGGCAAACTGAAAACAGCTTCACCTGCATGATTTGTGAAACGGCGATCTTCTAACCACCTGCCTGTATGATCGAATATCGATAAATTATAATTTCCCGGATTACCGGCTAATCTCATGTTCAACACACTGTTAAATGGATTTGGTGAAATGGAAAATTCAAACTCGCGGGGTAAAGCAAGGTTCGGCGCCACATCGAGGGAAGCCTTGGCGATTGCAATTCCATTTGGGCTGTAGGACAATTCACCGGAAATCAAATCAAGATCGACCGGAAACGTTTTTCCTGACTCAGGTTTATAAACTCTCACGTCAGCTATCAATTCACGTTCGCTGCCGCCCCAAACTGCGATTCCTGCAAAGCCATTTTTTACTGTCGCAGCGCCGCGAAGTTCTCCCTCAGTATCGAAACATCCGATTTGATCGTAATCGGCGATTCCGTTTTCTGCAATTAATAATAAACTCATGTTAAATTCGCTTCTAACAGAAGATCCAAAATAATCCGATGGTTCTAAACCATTATTAAAATCTTCCCATTCGAATCGGGGGCGTGGATAACGGAACTGACCATCTGCGCGCGTTTTGATCTGGTATCCCTGGCCAGGGCGGCAACTGGGGATATTGTTAAAATCAAATTCCGGCAGATAAAATCTTCCGCGTGAATCTTTAGCGATAATTAAATTGCCATCTTCTAAGATACCGCTGAAAGCGGTAACCGCATCCATTTGAAAATCAGGTAAATAGGCGACAATTTGCCAACCTTCGATCAGATCGATCGGCTCATTAAAAGCCGATGGTCTTCCGTTAAAGGTCAATTCATTATCTTCCGATACTTTAATTTGATACCCCTGAAACCTGTCCCAGAAAGGTATGTTGTTAAAATTCATCGCCGGATAATAAAACCGGCCCATGGCGTCTTTGACGAGCAATTCCTCGTCCTGTCCGGCGATTTCATTAAAAACCTCCTCCATGGACAGCGGCGCAATCGCTAAATTATGCGAGCCTATATTCCAACCTGTTTCCAGTGGAATCAATAATTCGACTCTATCAGGCAGCGCCAATCCTAAAGCGGCAATCCCATCCGGTATTCCCCAGCCGTAAAGAGTATCGGGTTCCTCGCTATTGTTTGAAGCTTCTCGCAAAACTTCCCGCAGCGTATGAGGGTTCAGATAGGGATTGGCTTCCAGCAGCAACGCGCACAATCCCGCTATCGCTGGGGCTGAGAAAGAAGTTCCTAAGCCTGCTCCATACTGATTCGGGTCTCTTGGCGAAGCATATCTGACATTTGAACCCAGGGTTGTAAAGTCCGGTTTTATCCTGCCGTCATAGGTTGGACCTACCGACGAAAAGGAAGACCTGGCGCTGTCGCGATCGACCGATCCGATCCCGAATGTCTTAAATCCATCGGCGGGGCAGCCCATTTTATTTTGCGGGTGGCGATTCCTGCCGGTGTTGCCCATAGAAACGATAACAACCATTCCCACATCCGCAGCCCGGTCGGCAGCAATCGTCGTAACGGCTGTTTCGCCATCGCGTTCATCATAGTCATACCAGTTCATGTAAGAAAGCGATGAAGATACTATTTCGACGCCTAATTCGTCCATCCATTCCAGTCCGGCAACCCAGTAGTCTTCTTCCACCGGACGCTCCCAGTCGGTTACTTCCGTTTTAGCAATCACGTAAGAAGCGCCGTAAGCCATTCCGATCATCGATTCCGGATCATAAGCGGCTGTGATCGATAGCGTCTTAGTGCCGTGAGCGCCGCTGCCGAGATCGTCCTCGTCATCGACATTATCGTCGTCGTTAACAAAATCATAAGCCGCCACTAGATCCAGTTCTGCAAAACATCTGTGTTCGAGATTGTTGAAACCGGCGTCAAGCAAGCCAACCAGAACGCCGCGACCGGAATATCCGAGATCGTGCATTTCCGGCGCATTCAGGAATTCATTCTGTCGAAGACTGTTTCCATAATCCAATTCGTAATCACGACGAGGAAGATCAGGCAAGTCATTCTCATCGATCAATTCCGACCGATCGTTGTGAGGCTCACGGTAGAATCTTCGAACCGGTGATATATTCCTTACAAATGGGAGGTTTTTAATTTGTTCAAGCGTTTCCTCGTTTACATCGGCGCTAACTGCATTTAACCAGCGGCTCTTTTCCCGGATGGATGCACCTTCAATAACAGCTAATCCGGATATATACTCTTCGTTGACGTTGAGGTCCCGCCAGTCGGCAATATTATCAAAACCGGCTCTGAGTCTTCTGCGTTTCGTTTTATCGCTTAATCCCGTTTTATATTCCGCTATTTCCGCTTCGATAGCGTCATAATCCACTAAACCTTTATCGGTAAAGAAAATCCAGAAAGGTTTAACATTATGCTCACCTTCATCCCCTGCATAAAGATGGGTATAAAGAAGCATAATGCTCAGAAAAAGGAGGAAGAAAATATAAATCAGTTTCTGAATTACACTTTCGTTACACCTCAATATCCGGCTATTTTCACTGTCAATTTGCATATCGCTTTTTGTAAATGGTACGTGCTGCGTTTACCAGGCATTAGAACTGAAACTCAGATTCTCCTCTTTCATCTTATGGTACAACCGGTAACTGCCGCCATCTAAATACTTTACATTAATTCCATAGCGCGCCATTTCCTGTCCCATTTTTCTGGCGTCCGCTCCGTAAAGACTGACCAAATAAATTGGATCGTTCGTTTTTAGCGTTTCCGCCACATAGAACATCTCGCCCAAAGGGATTTTCAGCATTCCCGGTATCGCCACAATATGATTAGGGTCTTCCGGCTGCGTCTCAATTAAATAATAAATCTGAACAGCCTCGACTGAGTTGATCAACTCGACAAAATCCCCTGATGAAATCGCTTCAACTTCGCCCATTTCAGGATGCTTGATTTTTTCCGGCATCTTGAAATCTATTTCAGACTTTTCTTTCTTTTCTTGTTGGCTGCAACCGTAAATTAAGCATAAAACAAGTAAAAATAAAATGATCTTTGTCACGTTCATGTTTCTTTTTTGTGCAGTTTTTTAAACGAATTTTTATCTTATTGAACGATTATGAGCTTGCAGACGCCCCCGTCTGCAAGCTCGCAATATATACAGGTTAACGCCCGCTTTTACCGGCTCGTTCCCGCACTCCAGCGTGGGAATGCATACTTAACAATA
>CAZWOY010000399.1:0-4112 GCA_964635255.1 uncultured bacterium | reverse complement strand
GGCCTCGGTCCGCGGCTGGGGCCAGACCTTGCAGACGTATTTCCAGTCGGGGGCTTTGGCGTCGATCATGGCCAGAGCCTGCATGACCTCCTGGGCGCCCTTGGAGGCGGCGTCGCCGCCGCACACTACCGCAACAAGCCAGACACTTCAGCCATAGTGAGATGGACGCAGCCCAACGGCGCGCGCGGCGTCTTCTTTTCTTTCGGATTCGAGGGAATCAGCGGCGCTGTCGGAGCTTCGCGCGTGGAAATCATGACCGGAGTCCTCGAATGGCTCAACACGCCCCGCGTCGTCGATGACATTCGACACGAATCGCTCCCCGACGCCGCCGGAATCGCGTCGATCTATCCCAATCCATCGAACGGCGTGTTCAATATCCGTTTCGATTTGGCGCATCGAAAGAATTGTTATTTCAAAATATTCGATTCAAACGGCAGAACAATCGACCTCTCCCCCGCCCCGCAAACCGGCTTGAAGACCTTTAACATAGGTTTTCAGCCATCGGGTTCTCTATCGAGCGGACAGTATTATGTTATGTTGTTTAATGCAGAACATGAAGCTTTAGGCGTTAGTTCGGTTGTTTATTTAAAGTAAAACACTGATAACGAGTTTCTTTGAGTTTTCTGAAATAGAATTGTTTATACTCATTGCATTATCAGTTTCTCGTTTAATCATGAATGCTCGAGTGCGTCCTGCAGAGCCTGAGCGAATACCGGGGCGGCATGAATGGGCGGCGCTACAACGCGAAATATACCTCGATTTGACAAACCGGACGCTTGCGTCAAATCATCAGCTGTGGCGATGAAATTTGCCTTAGGATTAACTTTTTTTACATAGTACGCCAGATCTTCATTACTCGTTCCACGAAGAAAAGTATTGCTGATTGTTGAAATAACCACTTTTGCCTTAGCGAGACCAAAGTGTTCCAGCGATTCGAAATTGCTTATATCGCCGTAGGCAACATGAAATCCATGTTTTTTTATTTTGGGATGATTCTGGAGATTAAAGTCGATAACGAGAATGCGCGATATCATTTCCGGATGCGACTGTTTCAACTCAGCCGCAAGCGCTTCCGAGTTTAAGAAAAATCCGAGCATCACAATATCATGAATTGCATGCGAATCCTGACCTCTTGCATCTGTCCCAATCTCAGACTCTATATCTGCCGCTTTCTGATTCGGCAGCGCTTTCGCTAACCAGGCAGCCAACTGATAGTTCCGGCTTATGGTAAAAGTTGATATAACAACCGAAAGCATAAGTGCATAAGATATTATTGAACCCTGTTCAATGCTCAGCGCTCCGCCTGCAATGCCAAGCGGAATTAGGAGCAGAGTAAACTCGCTTATCTGGGAAAGATTTATCGGGGCGGTAAATGAAACAATCGGTCCGAGTTTCGATCCAAGCAGGGTTGGCGTGTATAATAGCATACGAACCAAGATCGCAATTACGACAAGTGCAAGGGCTTGTAAAAATATTTCCAGGGTGGGAAATGGCAGGGTCATACCAAGCGTCACAAAAAACAATGCCATAAAGAAATCACGGAGGCTGGACACCTTAGCCAGAACATCGACATGCACAGGCAGCGCTCCGATCGTGAGCCCTGCTATCAGAGCTCCCATCTCAGCCGATAAACCCACAAAACTCATTGCTTGAGCGGACAGAAAGCACCATCCAATTGCAAGTAAAGCCATTAAATCCGGAGACTTTGCCAAGGTCGTGAAGATCATGCTAAGAATATATCTTGAGAACGCAACCAAAGCGACCGCCACACCGATCCCTCCTCCGAGCAGGATAAGAATATTGGCGCTCTGATCTCCCAAGGTCGAGGTAACGTAGGATAGCGCAAAGACCGCCCAGATATCTTGAGCGATTAACGTTAGAATTGTAATCTTGCCGGCTTTGGATTCCAGATCGAATTTGTCGCCTAAGAGCTTTACTACAACTGCTGTACTGCCCAACGCGCAAGCAATAGCGAAAAAGAGAAAGCTCTCTTTTGACGTTCCCAAGCCTGGGATAGATATTCCTAACGCCGCAGCGCCATACTGAATTCCCAACACAACCGCAATTGCAATAGGAGCTTGTAGCAGAACTGCTATGGCTGTTCGAAACCCCAGTCGAACGATTCCGCGCAAATCCATTTCCAAACCGATAATAAAGAGCAAAAACACCAATCCAAGGTGAGAAATATGTTCCATTGTTTCAATAGAGTGGCCAAGAACAGGCGCGGCAAATGCACCCAGCAATAGACCGGCTACAATGTAGCCTAAAAGCGCCGGCAGGCGAAGCCAATTGAACACAACCATGACCGTGGTAGCGGCAATTATTGCCAAGCCAATTGCAGAGACGAGACTCATCCCTTGTTCAGTTGAACCTCCACCAGCCAATAATGCGCCAGGTATTGCAAAACATACCAATGCGAATACCAACTGCAATCGAGTACGCATAATCTCACCTTGTATTTTTTGTCTTACCTTTTCTTATTCATGCCTCTGCATGAATATTGGTAACATAAGTAGAGATTGGCAAAGTTACAATAAAAATTGAAGGGAGTGGTTAAACAAAGACGTAAAAGAGAGTTGTGAATAGAAGAAGCGCTTTCCTGTCAATTCGAAATATTATTGCTCATAATGCGTCCACATTCTGATAACCTTTACTGTTTTTTTATCTTCAATGATCTGATAAACCAATCGATGCTGTATATTAATCCGCCGGGAAAAAGCGCCGGATAAGTCTCCTGACAACTTTTCAAAAGGAGGCGAAGTCTGGTAGGGATCACGCCGCAGAATTTCAATTATTTCTTCCGCTTTTTTGCGCAATCCCGCAGAAGAAAGGTTCTTTGCGTCTTTTTGGGCTTGTTTAGTAAAGAAAATCCTCCACTTCACCATTCAATCTCAGTTGCGCATTCCTCTAATGGCGCAGCAAGACCTTTCCGGATCGATTCCCTCATTCCCGGGATATTCAGCAGATAGATTGTTTCCTGAATTGATCGCCAGTCATCTTCGGAAATGAGTACCGCATTGCCGCGTTTGCCCTTGATAACAATCGGCTCATGAGAAGCTACAGCTTCGTCGATAAGCCTGAACAACCTCGAACGCGCCTCAGTAGATGTAAGAATAGGCATAACTGCCTCCGTCGTTTTGTATTGAATATATTTTAATGTACGTTATTATGTACGTTTAGTCAAGGATAAAGAGGTTATCTGTGGAAGTTTTGTACAATTGAATTAAGAAGGAACGGATGACGGCATTTAAAGCAGAAAACGATACGAGCAAAGATAAAGAGGAATTGATAATGCGAATCGATATTAAAATGAAACTCTAGTATCGAGTTTTTTTGTTTCTAATCAGGTTCGGGGGGTAAACAGGCTGGTTGGTTTTGTTTTAGTTACCTGTTGTTTTGCTTATCCGGTCATTATGAATGAATAAGGCGAACATCAATCTGAATTATCAGTCAAATTGACTGGATAAGGAGGTAACTAAGTTTATTTTCCCTTCAAATTGACCGATTCGGGAAAATTCGAGGTAAACAGATTGCTGAGAGAAATTATTGCTTGCATTTTTTTAACATCCTAGTTAACTTTCAAAGTTAAATGGTTGCTCAAACCCTTTAGGAGAGTACCTTGAATTCTTCAGATCCGTTTAGAGAATGGCTTCTTTCGCTTCCCAGAAATTCTTTTAAGAATTTCAAAGTTGGCGATAAGGTTAAATTCTATAAACACACCCTTTCCGGAACCTCTTCTCAAATTGCCTCAAATAACGCTGATAAACATACAGATGAGTTCGAAGGAGAAATCGTCTCAATAAAGGATAAATACGTGGTAAAGTTCATACTTAAAAATGATTGGCATGAAGAAGAATTCGATGTTAGCGATATATTCCCAATTAAAGGTTGAAACTTTAAATTACTGTTTGAGGTAAAAATGGAAGCGGATTACTCTTTAATACCGGAAAATCTCAAGACCAGAGTCAATACCCATAATATAAAGCTTATTGACGGACTAAATTTCTCAAATATTTACATTTTTCTCCGTCAGGATCCTTCATATCAGAACTTAAAAAAGTACTTTGCTGATTACTTATCAGGTTTATGGTCAAGTCAGCAAAATAAAAACT
>CAZWOY010000398.1:0-4122 GCA_964635255.1 uncultured bacterium | reverse complement strand
GATTCCTAATTGAAACTTCTCATTTGCTGATTTCGTTATTTTTACTTGACGTTTTTTTTGTATTTTTAAGAAATTTATGCATGGGGCATGAAAAAGAAAGGTGGATATTATAATAAGATCGTTCTATTAGCTAAGATAAAAGCAGTATAGTACGATGTAAAAGGAAATTAGGTGATATTGACATAGTTCATGAATAATTAATGTGCAATAAGCCCTCACTTTGTCATGCCCGCCTTCGCAGGAATGACAAGGCAAGCCGACTTTTTTCCCAATTTGGCTTTTCACACATGAATTAATATTTCAATTATTTAATAAATGCGACAGGCTTAGTAGCGAATTTTCCATTGCTGAAAATATCGATCATGTATTGACCTGAACTTAAGCCTTTACTATCCCAGGAAATTAAATGGTCTCCGGCTTGATAATGTTTCCGGCTAATTCTATCTACCATTCTTCCGCGCAGATCATAAATGTAAATTTCAACATAACTCGAAGCAGCCATCCTAAAGGAAATGTAAATCATCGAATTGAATGGATTCGGATATATGCTTTTAATCGACAATTCTTGCGGATAACAATACTCAACGCCGGGAGTCTTTTGATCATCGTCTATGAATTCGTAAACGCCAAGATTTGAACCATCGGCAACATACATATATCCGCCGTCGGAAACAACTTCATGGCAATATCCCCGGGTATCGTATCTGGCTGCAAGTTCCGGTTGTTCAATGTTCGAGACGTCATACACTATTAAACCGTTGTCAATTCGTCCGGCGATATAAAGTGAATCGCCAACCAGAGACATTTTGCAGACATCATTCCCATAAGGAATATCCGTAGCGCTGGCTATACGCATTTGGTCGATGTCGCCGACGTCGATAATAACAAAAACGCAAACTCTGTCTTCGCCAAATAGTTCGATAGTTAAAAAAACGTGATCCTCAGAGACTATCATGTCATTAATGCCATTGCCAACGAACAGCGAAGATATTACCCTAATGTTTTCAGGATCCCAGACGTCGAAGACCAGAAGAGATTCACGATCGACGGCAAATAGATAATCGCCGGAGAATTCAAGCCTCCCTATGCGAAAATCTTCATTTTCCAACCGGCCTATTTCTACCAATTCCTGCAAGTTATTTGAATTGAAAAGCCTTATCTCATCGTAAAATGATATCGCGATTAGTTCTAAAAATTCGGTTTCGATTGCTAAAGAGGAGATATTTTTATCAAAATGAAACTGACCGTAAAGTTCCGGGTTTTCAGGATCATTCATTTCATAAATGGCAAGGTTTTCCCGCATAAAACAAATTCCAAGTCCATCGATTATCCTTATGCTGGTTAAACCGTCATCGACCCAAAACTGATTGACTTCTTCCAAATTCCTCGCATCGCTCGCATCGACGACCAAAACTAAATTTCGCATATTTGTAATGATGTAATCATTGTGTTTTGAGATGTGATCGATCCTGCCAAGGCGTTCGGGTATTCTCGATAAATAATTAACGTCGATGGGATCGGATATGTCAATTATTGAAAAACCACTTCCGTCCGTTACGCAGCCAATTCCATTTTGAGCGTCGATGAACCATGGTCTGCACTCCGGTATAGCGACCTCGCCGCAATGAGCAGGATTTTCAAGATCGCTCACATCGATGATCTCGATTCCAACGCTGCCGTTGGTTAAATATACGTAATCTCCTTCTATTGTGAAATCATTGATTCTTGTGCTAATTTCCACGCTGCTTATCAATTCAGGATGTTCCATGTCTGTAATGTCGAATATGGAAAACAATTGAGGTCTTTCGTTATGTATCACAAATAAATTATCATCGACAATTTCAGCCGTCCTGCGGCGCTCTATCTCGATACTGCTGATCGTAAGAAAATTTTGATCATCAGATACATCGATAATTTGCAATTCCTCATTATAGTATGCAATCAGGATAGAATCGCGCAAACATAAAGGAACCATACCCTCAATTATCCTGATATCCCACATGCTGTCGGGTTGGCTGACGTCGATAATATGCATGTCCGATCTGTTGTCTTTAGTATAGGCTCTGGCATGATTTGCAAAGATATCCTCATAACACCTCCTGTCGTAGGATAATTCTCCGATTAATTGGATGTTATCCATATCCCGACGATCAAACGCCATTATTGTTCGAACAGTATCCCGGTTGCAAACGAAGATGTGATTTTCCGTTAAGGCGACGCCCTTGGCTGAAGCTATCGGATCGTCATTATTATACTTTGTGCGAGGACGCTCCGGATCGGAAATATCCAATACCAATAATCCGGAAATGCTTGCGGCAATATAAACGTAATCGCCTTCGATTTCGAGATCATAACCGCCGTAATACTGTCTGTAAAGGCTGCTTACGGGCTCGATGTTAAAATTTCCCTGTGAAATGCTAAAATCACAAAAGAACAAAGAAAACAGCAAGGCGGAAACGAATGTGAAAGCAAACTTATTTTTCATGATTTCCTCCAAAACAAAAAATTAATAGCACTCGCTTTCTCATAAAATATTTAATAAAAAAGGATTTCGCAACTTTTATCGACAATCAAACAATCGAAAAAATCTTATCTTACATCATTTTCATGACGGAAAGTAAATAAAATTTTAACAATTTGCTAAGCCGCAGACATTCGATAATTTCATTATTCCAATATGAATCCCACGTCATTATATTTTATATTCTCCCAAAAATGCGACATGAAATTTTTCAAATCCTGTTTGCAGACGGATGGGGGAAGTAAAACGGGATAGGAACGTAAATACCGTCGTTATTATTTCGTAATCTTGAAGAAAAGTCGTCCGCTTAGAGTCTAATTGACTAGTCGGTTAAGCTTGCAGGGCGATTGTGGATAAATCTGTATATTTTCGTGAGATTTTTGACTCGCATATTTATTTCGCTCGCCGTTTTTGCAACGTCCGCTTTTGCTGTGGCGACAGGTGGGGGCGGGACGGCGGGTCAGGCGTCCAAGTCAGACGTGACGTTGCTCATCGTTTACATTTTGCTGGCGCTTGTCGTGTCTTTTATGTGCTCGATCGCCGAGGCGACGCTTCTTAGCGTTACTCCGTCCTTTATCGAAGGTTTGAGGGAAACGAAGCCCAGGCGGTCCGGTTTGTTGAAGAAGCTGAAACTGGAAAAAATCGACCAGTCGCTCGCGGCGATCCTTACCTTGAACACTATCGCACACACTATCGGAGCCATCGGCGCCGGGGCTAAGGCGACCGCCGTTTTCGGCAGCGTCTGGTTCGGTCTGTTTTCCGCTGTGATGACTCTGCTGATACTTTTCCTGTCCGAGATCATTCCAAAAACATTGGGCGCAGTGCACTGGACGGCGCTTGCGGGACCTGTGGCGCTGTTTGTTCAAGCGTTAATCTACATGCTGTTCCCACTCGTCTGGATATCCGAACAACTCACTCGGGCGTTTTCGCGCGGGCAAGATATTCACGTATTCAGCCGCGACGAGTTTTTAGCCATGACGCGCATCGGAGAACAGACAGGGGGCTTGCGCGGCGATGAGTCGCGCATTATACACAGTCTGTTTCGTTTCAGCGCCCAGAAGACGACAGATATCATGACTCCGCGCACGGTAATCGCCGCAGTGCCTGATTCGATAACCATCCGGGAGGCCGCCGAGCAAGCGAAGAATATCGAGTTTTCGCGACTGCCCGTTTATGATGGAGAACTTGACAACATCACAGGATTTATTCTAAAAGAAGATATCTTCGTGAAGAATATGCAAGGCGAAGGCTCGACGCCACTGGTCTCGCTGCGCCGGGATATTCATGTAGTACCGGAGTCCATTCCGCTGCCCGCTTTATTCAAAGATTTACTCACTTTACGAAAACATATTGCGTTAGTGATCGACGAACATGGCGGCACGAGCGGGCTTGTTACGCTCGAGGATCTAGTGGAAACGCTCGTGGGCGAGGAAATAATGGACGAAACCGATACTGTAAAAGATATGCAGGCATTGGCGCGTGAAAAATGGCTGCGCCGGTGGAGAACAAAGATGGGGCGCAGGAAAGGGTAAATGCTATGGAAATCATAAATAATTTTACCAGTAGGGCAGGCGTCCCCGCCTGCCTTCTCGATCATACGG
>CAZWOY010000397.1:0-4126 GCA_964635255.1 uncultured bacterium | reverse complement strand
AAACAACTGATCTCCCAAAAGATAAAACTATTTTATGCGCTTATTAATAATAATAACTGTCGATTCTGAAATCAGCCGGTTGTTCGGTTGTTTCGCTTGAAATTCAGCGTTTTTGTTGTTTAATTAAATGTACTATGAATACTGCTTTCAGGATAATTGTCTGCGTACTGGCTATTGCGTTTTCTTACATTCTGTCCGATGTGAATGCGCAGGCAGCCGGCGATCCCAAAGAACCTGCATTAGGCGAAAATCGTGAAGATTTAACGAAGACGATTCCTAAAGCTCTTCTCGATTCGATTAACTCCGATTCACTGAAAAACGACTCTCTGGATTTTAAATCTTCACAGCTTTCCGATACGCTTCGGCGAAAAAGCGATATAGACACGGTTATCAGTTATCAGGCGGATTCCGTCAGTTTTAAATTCAATCCACGACGCACTATTCTCAAGAAAAACGCTCAGGTCAGCTACAAAGAGACGTCTCTGAAAGCGCATAAAATTGAGATCGACTGGGAAAACAATATGCTTTTTGCTGAGGGAAAACTGGACACGATCAAAGCCGATAGCCTTGTTGGCTCTGCCGATTCTCTTGTCTGGACAGGCTTGCCGGAACTAAATGACGGATCGCAGATTATTACCGGCGAGGATATGGCTTATAATATTAAAACCAAACGCGGCAGAGTCCGCCGCGGGGAAACTGATTATCAGGATGGGTTCTATTACGGAACAAAAATTAAGCGTATCGATGAAGGCGTTTATAATATCAAATCGGGCAGATATACCACGTGCGATCTTGAAAATCCGCATTACCATTTCTGGGCGAATACAATGCAGCTCAAGATTAAGGACAAGGTTGTCGCGAAACCGGTTGTTCTGTACTTCAGAACGGTGCCTGTAGCAATAATACCGTTTGCGGTTTTTTCAGCGCGGGGCGGCCGGCAGTCGGGTTTGATCATTCCGACATACGGCGAAACCTCCGGGCAGGGAAGGCATTTTCGCAACCTCGGATATTATTGGGCGCCCAACGATTATTTCGATATTAAAGCGACGCTGGATTTCTATGAAAGGTATGGAATTCTATTTCGATCCGACGCTTATTATGCTAAAAGGTATCTCTTTAACGGCGGTTTATCGGGTTCTTTTATTAATCAGCAACGCAATAACAAGGTCGAACGGCGATGGGATCTATCGATAAATCACAGCCATACGTTCAGTCCGACAATGTCGCTGCGCGCCAATGGCTATTTTGTCTCGGACGATTCCTACCTGCGAGACGTTTCTCAGAATCGCGACGACTGGCTTAAAAGAATCGTCAGGTCAAACGCGACTTTAAGCAAACGCTGGCAGGACTCGCCATACAGCGGCAGCATTAACGTTAATTATGAGAAAAATCTTACAACCGGAAACGCAAGCCAGTCCCTGCCGCGCATTTCCTTCAGCCGCAGCCAGCAGCCGCTGTTTCCGGCGCCGGAGGGAACCGATCCCGACGAAGCGAAATGGTTTAATAAACTGTATTTCAGCTACAGCGGCTCCGGAGAAATACGCAAGCGGGTTAACGTGATTAAAACGGAACGCGAAGAGCAGTCCGGCGACTCGACGATAACGGTTACCGATGAGGATAGCGATTCTCGAGCAAGAGGAGGAGTCAGGCACAATCTGACTTTTTCCGCAGCTCCGGATCCGCTTTATTATTTCAATATAACGCCGAGTGTAAGTTATGAAGAGATTTGGTATGATGAATGGTACTTCTATTCGAAAAAAGAAGATGGTTCGATCGATTCGGTAAAACATGACGGCATCCCCGATGGATTGCGCGCAATACGAACGTTCAGCGGTCGAATCAGCTTAAACACCAAACTGTACGGATTATTTAAACCGAAATTATTCTCCATTGAAGCGATCAGGCATACTCTAAGCCCAAGCCTGAGTATGACATATCAACCCGATTTTTCTGAAGCCAAATGGGGTTACTATGATGTGTTTTATGATAGCGCAGGCAAAGAAAAACTTTATGATAAATTCGCAGGCGGAATATACGGCGGCGCGCCCAGGTCGGAACGGCAGGCTTTGGGCATATCGCTGAATAATTTATTCGAATACAAACAGGTGATCGGCGATGAGGAAAAGAAGGGCGAAATATTCAACGTCAGAATGAATACGTCTCACAATTTCGCAGCCGATTCGCTTAAATGGTCAAATCTCAGAAGCACGTTTAAACTGCCAACATTAGGCGCGGGACTGGATTTTGGGCGGAAAGTAAGTAAGTTTTCCGGTTTGAACCTTTCGTTCAATTCCGAACACAATTTCTATGCTTTAGGAACAGATCCGGCAACCGGCAGTAAAACTATAATAGATAAGTTTGCCGATAGTGGATTGCGGCTGGTTGATTTCGATTTAATGTGTTCGTTTTCGTTAACCGGTGGAGAAACGGAGGTTTCACAGGATATCGGAAATCGTCAAATGAAAACAATCGGCGATACATTAGACCAAAAGGCAAATTTACCAACGGTTGGAGATGCTGATAGATTAAAGGACAGGTTTGGACACGACGAGTGGGAGCCAAGTCCGTTTCCGTGGAAATCTTCGTTCTCATTAAGATATGGTGAGAACAGAAACAACCCTGATAATGTCCGTAAAAATATTTGGGGAACAGCTAATCTTGAGATTCAGGCAACGAAAAATTGGAAAATATCCTACGATACTCGATTCGATCTTCACAATCGGAAAATCGTTTCGAATTCCATTACAATCTATCGCGACATGCACTGCTGGGAGGGCTATCTATCCTGGAATCCGACAGGTTTAGGCAAAGGTTTTTTCTTGAAAATAAACATTAAATCTCCCCATCTTCAAGACGTCAAGGTTGAAAAATCCAAAGGAGGCAGCGCTTTTCTCGGTTATTAATTGATTTCTTTTAGAATTTATACTTGACGAAAGACAAAAATGGAGTTATATTAACTTGATTATGGAGAATTCTATACGCTTGCCGGGGAAGGTGCGGATTCTTGGGATTGCGGTCGGTTGTCTTCTTCTGACATTTTCCACTGTTTTGGGGGACGTCATTGCCCGTTACAGTGGCTCGTTTATGGATGGCGGCGGCGATGCGCGATCGCTTGCGATGGGCGGAGCATATACTGCGGCGTCCGGCGACGGCTGGTCGATCTTCTGGAATCCTGCAGGCTTAGCGGGCGTAACGACGCCGCAAGCTGGTTTAATGCACAGCGAGCGCTTCAGCGGCGTCATCGATTATGACGCGGCTGCTGTAGCTTTGCCGCAAGCGGATGGTTCAGTTATTTCCGGCGGTTTAATTCGTCTGGGCGTAAACGGAATTCCCTTTACGCGGCTCGAAAACGAATATCCGGGCGCTATTCCGTCCGAAGATAATCGCGTCGAAATCAGCAAATATGTAAATGAGGGCGAATACGCTCTTTTTGCTTCAAAGGCTTCGACTTACAAACACTGGTCATGGGGTATAGCCCCGAAACTGATTTTCAAGCATATCGGTTCGGAACATCAGGGTTTCGGGCTTGGAATCGACGCCGGAGTTCGTTGCCGGATATTTAGGGAGATACCGCTGACTGCAGGTCTGGCGGTGCACGATTTCCTTGGAACTCCATTGATTTGGGATACCGGAAGAAAGGAGATCATCATATCGACGCTAAGGTTCGGCTTATCGGGCGAGATTTCGGTAAAATCGCTTGAAGCGGTCTTCAATCCGGTTTTTGACGTCGCTTATCGATTGGAAAACGCCGGCGGTTCCAACGCCCTGTCGCTGCATTATGGCTTGGAATACCTGATACGCAACCGCGTAGCCTTAAGAATTGGAAGCGATAACGACCGGCTCGCATTTGGAGGCGGATTAGTATTAAAGCCGGTTTCCATTGACTACGCCTATATCGAACATGACGAGCTTGGCGATACGCATCGGGTTTCACTGATGCT
The DNA here is from genome assembly GCA_964635255.1 of uncultured bacterium. GTDB lineage: Bacteria > Electryoneota > AABM5-125-24 > Hatepunaeales > Hatepunaeaceae > CAZWOY01. Next base: position 185 of record CAZWOY010000397.1, on the reverse strand, counting down.
GCGCTGGGGACATTTCATCGGTAAAAGTTGATTTTAATACCATGTGCGATAAATGTGTACCCATTGCAAACTCGTTCCCACGCTCCCGCGTGGGAATGCATATCGACCTTGTTTAGTAAAGTATGCATTCCCACGCGGGAGCGTGGGAACGAGTCGCGGTTTGTTTACCACGCGGGAGCGTGGGA
>CAZWOY010000396.1:0-4127 GCA_964635255.1 uncultured bacterium | reverse complement strand
AAAACAAGTCGATCATTTTTGTATAATCGATAAAATCAGAGCCATCGATTGAATACAATATTTGTGAAACGCCGGATGCGACGCCTTGTTTGTTATCGACAGCCGATAGTCCAATTTTTAATCCCCTGCCAAAATAAGTAACATTATCGATCACGGTTTTTTCAGAATTCTTGAATTCCGCGTAGGTTGCGGGTGGATCGCCATCGATGTTTACTTTGAAGCGGGCATGGTTATTCGCAAAACCTGCATTAATAGCATTAACTCCTGCGCGGTTGAAGAACAGTGCATTCGAATCGCTTACAGCGATGCTGTCAAGATTTAGCATGAAAGAAACTGCATCGTCCGCCGGCGAATCGGAAATGCGAAGGTAAAAGGGCAATTCCGTAGAACCTATTAGCTTATTGCTGTCGGATATTATCCACTGTTTCGATTGCTCTTTTTTATTGATTGCAAAACTTGCCGCATGAAATTCTTCCGGGGCGTCTGCAACTAAAATCCAAAGCGCTTTTTGTTCTTCAATATTATCGACATTATCGACGCTGTAATACTCAAGCAAGGACTTGCCATAATCGTTATACAAAATGGGAGTTTCATATATTGCTTCCTCTGAATTGTCTATTGAATAACGAATCTCATTTACGCCCGATTCCAGATCGGTCGATATTATGCTCAGTTCAGCCCCTTTGGAAATTATGATCGTATCTGAATTCCAAAAGCTGTCGCCGGTAATTTCAAATTCCGATTCCGGAGCTGTTTTATCAAGATACACGCTCTTATTAATTTCCCTGCTGATATTTTGAAGCCGGTCCTCGGCCCAGAACACTATATAGTGTATTCCATTTTGCTGGGGAAGGGAAAAAGGCTTTTCATAAACAAAAACACTGTCATAATCGATCTGATATTCTATGGTTTTTATTCCAGCTTTATTATCATCGCCTTTCAGCGTGAATCTGGAGTCCGGTGAAATATAATGAGCGCTCTCGGTTTCGTAATTTACGCCGTCGATGGACAACTCAATGTCAGGAGCTGCGCTGTCGATATAAAAATTAAAGAAATGAGCGTCTTCAATATTTCCAACGTTATCTGAACCGTAAAATTTCAGGCTGTGCTTTTCAGGGCTTAGTTGACTTATTTCAATCGGATTTGCGTAATCCTGCGCCTTCAGTTCATCGATTTGATAAATAATCCGCTTTGGACCTGAAAGTTCATCATGGCTTGCCAATAAAATCTTTACATCCGGTTTTAAAATATCATCGACAAAGGTTCCCATTAGTTCAAAGCTGGTTTTCGGGGGCGTGTTGTCCACGAAGAATTCTTCCGTTTTCGGTTCTTCCGCATTTCCTACGTTATCGACGGAATAATGCCGAATTTGGTATTGTCCTTCTGCGTCGAAGGAACCTTGAGGAATATTCTCAGGGATAATAAATTCGGATCCGTTAATTGACAGATAGGATTGTTTAACGCCTGAAAGATTGTCCTCGCTCTTTAACGCGATTTTCAGTCCGGTCTTAAAATAGATGTTTTTTTTGCCGTTATATTGAGTGGAATTAGAAAAAACAATGGTCGTTGCAGGAGGCGCAGCATCGGCGTATATTTCATATACCTGGTCTTTAAACACGGGATTTTGGATAATGTTTAGACCTTCCTTTAATTTTAACGGCGTATTTTGAGTCGTCTTCTTATTCTGAAGCGGCAGCGGATTTGAAAGTTCATCCGGCGAATCCGATATGTGAAGATAGAGCGGTTGTGAATGAGCGACGAAAATTTGCCCCGATTCGTCAACAAAAGAGCGTTTTTCATGGTTTTGTTGAGATACTCCTGCTTTCTCTTTGCCGGCAGCGTGGCAAACGAGTGAGACTGTGATTAGAACGCTTAGAAGCAAGCGTTTGCTCATTGTGTTCATAGCGATAATGTCTTAATCGTTCCTAATGATAAAATCGATTTCTTTCTTTTGTACATTATCGACATTATCCACAGCCTTTATCGACAAATGATAGGAACCTTCCCTCTCAAAAAGCAGCGGACTGTCATAGAGCGCTGCTTCCTTATCATTAATTGAATACTCTATGCTCTTGATTCCGGAATTCGCATCTATAGCGGCAACAAATATTGAGAGGAAACGCGGATAGACTTTAACGAACTTGCCCTCTGTTCCCTGAACCGAATCGATGGGCGAAATGCTGTAAGTCTCTATTATTTGCGGCGGAACGTCATCAACGATCAGCAGAACAGCCTTGTTTTCAATGCGATTGTTAACGTTGTCAACGCTCCAATTCCGCAATAAGTACTGCCCGGCGTCTTTAATCTGTATAAAATCTTTAAACGCTTCGACAGGTTTGCCAGAAATCTGATATTCGATACGGTTTAAACCTGATATTTTATCTTCAGCGTCAAACACAATTTTCGATGAGTTTGTCAACCAATGCACACTTTCCTTCGAATAATGAATTCCGGTAATTTTAAATAAACCTGCCGGTGGTTCAAAGTCCATTATATAGCTTTTTGTTTGGTTTGGACTTAAGTTGTTCAGCTTGTCCGCAGCGCGGAATGCAACTGTAAAACCGCCCGATTTAGGCGGCGCTGCAAAAGGTTTTTCATATTTTATGAAATCTCCATCGTTAATGGCATATTCGATGTAGTTAACGCCAATCTCGTTGTCGGACGCCGACAATACCAGCTTGGATCTGGGGGAAATGAAATCTCCTTCCTTCGTGGAATATAAATCGCCCTCGACTGAAATTTCCATCAGAGGGCTTATTTTGTCCAGATAGAAGGAATAGGTTTGAATAGTTTCCCGGTTATCAACATTGTCCACTCCGTAATAGTAAAGAGTGTGGTTTCCATCGGACAGTTTTTCAAGCGACAAGTTTTTGCCGGCGTAGTCGTAAAAAGAATCCTGGCTGTCAAAATTGTATTTAATGGTCTTAACGCCGGATAAATTGTCATTGGCGCTAAGTTCGATTTTAGCTCCGGGCGGCAGAATATTTTCCGAAAAATTTCCGACGATTTCATACTCTGATTCAGGGGGAGTTAGATCGACAGTAAAGTTAACGCTTTTCGGTTTCTCAGCGTAACCGACATTATCGACGCTGTAATGACTGACAGCGAAATTGCCTTCGGTTTCAATCGGAATAATTTTGCTGTAAAGGTTAAAAGGCTCGTTGTTAATTGAAACGTATATTTCAGCGACGCCGGAAATATTATCGGACGATTCAAGCGAGCACTCAAGCCCGAATCCAAAATAAGTTTCCTTTCCGGCAGAATAGACGGGCGCATTTATAAGCGAAACCTTTGAAACGGGCGGATCGCCGTCGGCAAAGAACTGCAGCATTATTTCATCCTTGGATACATAATCGACCCATCTGATAAATTGGTTGCCTGGAATTTCGAGACGGATGCCGTCTTGAATATTCAATTCTTTGGAGAGCTCAGACGTATTTGCCACTCTGTCCAAAAGAAAAGACGGAGAGCCTTCATCCGGGGAAGCCGCCAATCGGACATAAAATGGCAGATCCATTGGCCAGTAAAGCTTATTCTGTTCTTCATTCACAAATACTTTCAATTCATGCGACTGCGGTTTTGCTGCCTGAACGCTCTCGAAGATGACAACCGGGAATGTCAAAAAACAGCAAAACAACAGTAAAATTCTCAGTATCTGCGATGTTTTTTTTTGACTCTGATTAGTATCCAACAAAACTCCTCCTGCGTAAATGTCTAGATCCTTCGCCAAAGCGCATTATTCCTCTCGTGGATAAAGGATTTGCGCTGGTTCAATTTAGATTCAATCAGTTCAGTTTACACGTTTGTTTACAATTATTATAATATCGCATTATAAAAAAAACAATAAATAGACCATATTTTAGAGTATTTAAGATTTCTAACTTCGTGTAAACTGTATTGCACAGATTTATAATTGACTTGTATGCAAAAGGTTATATAATACTTTCGTGGATAAAAATCAAATCTATAAACATTATTACTATGTGCATTAAATAGTGTACATAAGCTTTGAAGCGCATAATCCATACCTCGTTCCCACGCAGGAGCGTGGGAACGAGTTGGTAAACCGGCCTGGATTCCAGCTTTCGCTGGAATGACTGCCCTTGGGCAACATACTGCCCTTGGGC
>CAZWOY010000395.1:0-4166 GCA_964635255.1 uncultured bacterium | reverse complement strand
TAAAAAAATTCCACCGGTAGGGCAGGCGTCCCCGCCTGCCTTCTCAACCTTGCAGAGTAGCACTGGCAGGCAGGGACGCCTGCCCTACCAGAGAAAGTGAGCGCCAGTCAAGCGGGAATGAAGGCGCCCGGACATTCATAAAAACAGCCGATTAAAACCTGCCGATCAGCTTAAAAATAAAACCTCGCTGAATCAGCCCCCGGTCTTCTTCTGAGTACCTTAATAATAAATTTGCGCCTAAATGAGTATTATAAAACTTCTGCAATGTTAAACCTGCGTATGTGTTCTGAAAATACTCATCCGCTATTTGCGCAACAACAAACTCAGGCGTATCTGAAATGCCGACCGTAAGATCGATATAATCATCGATGTTCCAGGGTTGCCATCTCGCCGTAATCAGATGGCTATGGTTGATGTTGCCGGAAATTGGCTGGAGAATGACTCGTTCTCTAAAATAAAATGATCCGAAATACTTAGCGATCGAAGCCAGATACATGTTTACGTCTTCAGCCGGGTATTGAGATAAATGGTATCCGGCTGACAATTCCCAATCCACCCCAAGCGTTTGGAAGATTTCGATCAGATAATCCATTCTTGGCAGGAATTCCGGCTGCGCAGTCTGTATCCGAAGGTTACCGTAAGATTTTGACCACAAATCCAGGTATAAATCGCCATAAAGAGCGCTGTCCCACATATCCCACCTCGCAGCCCGTTGAAATCCGGCTTCAAAAGAACCGCGTTTAAACTGATATTTGATTCCTATCGAATATGTTTGCCAGTCGGGGCGTTCAGGCGTAAAATTCTGCATTTCCAATGATGCGTAAGTTTCCCAATTATATGGCGCCGGGATGCGGGTTAATTTTTCGATGACCCGATCGATTTTTTTAGGTTCGCCGCCTAGATCTAATGCCATGCGCAGATCATTTCGAGCGCGATTGAAGTACCTCGCCTGGCTGTAGTCGATAAAAACTTCAGACCTTTTTATATAAGGCTCGGGATCCTCAGGCTCGTTTTTTATCCATTCCAAATAGGCGGTAATCGCCTCTCTGAATTTGCCTGACCATTTGTAAACATCGCCTATTGCAGACCACGCTCTGGTATTTTGAGGATTGTTGCTTAGAAAAAACCTGAGGTCGTCGATAGACTTATCATATTGTCCATCCCACGCATAGACTCTGGCTCGAAGCAAAAATCCATCTTCATCTCCCGGAAAATCGGACAGCAAATCGTTTAGCGTTTCTATCGCTTTCGTATGTTTACCCGCGAAAGCATAAGCCCTGCTCAAACCAAACCGGGCTTCATAAGACTCGGGATTTTCCCTTAAAAACTCATGAAACTCATTTATAGCAGTCTCGAATTCCTCTCGATTCAGAGCATTTTCGGCCTCCTCAAGAGAAGCTGCAAAGACGCTGCTCGCTAACGGCGGCCCAAAGAGAAATAGGATAATTCTAAAATCTATTATATTGCCTGTGAACTTGTTCTCTGTTAATCTACGCGGTTTCTGTTCGGGGTTTAAATCCTTTGCGTTTCATCTTGCCCCAGCTCTTCCTCCTGAAGATCAAGGATAATGTGCCGCGGAATCTGCAGTAGGTCAAATATTGCCTGAATCCGAAGTTTTCCAATACGGCAAGATAAAACAAGCCGATGAAATCCTTGAATTTGATATACCGTCTGAACGTCAACTCCTCTAAACCAACCGCCGAAATGGATAACGCGACGCCGAAAATGAACGCAAGCATAAAAAATGCGCCGATATAAAGCGCCGACGCCTCCCCAATTATGATCGTAAAGATAAAGGCGATATAACCAAGAAATTCGATAACGGGACCAAACATTTCAAGGAAAAAGTAATACGGAAAAGCAAGCAGGCCCGCTTTCCCATATTTTGGATTGAAGAGCATTTTGATATGCATCGACAAGGATTGCCACAAGCCCCGCTGCCACCGATCACGCTGCCGTCCCAATACCGACAGCGATTCGGGGCATTCCGTCCAGGCTACGGGTTCGGGAATAAACGCTATTTTATAAGGTTGATTCTTATCCCGCATGCGTTCGTGAAGCCGAACGATGAGTTCCATATCCTCGCCAACCGTCTTGTTCGAATATCCCCCCGCATCGACGACGACAGACCGTTTAAACATCCCGAAAGCGCCGCTGACAATCAGCATCGCTCCGATAGCGTCCCAGCCGACGCGCCCAAACAGAAAAGCCCGTAAGTATTCAAGAACCTGCAGTTTTGCCAAAATGCTTTTTGGTAAAGTGACCTCGCTGACTACGCCATGTTCCACCTTGCATCCATTAATAATCCTGAGGATACCGCCAGCGGCAATTGTCTGGTCATTCTCGAGAATCGGTCTGACCAAGCGCAGCAAAGAATCGCGTTCGAGCAGCGTATCAGCGTCCAAAGCACAGAAAAACGGCGTTCTGCAATAGTTCAATCCTGCATTGAGAGCATCCGATTTACCGCCGTTTTCTTTATCTATCAACCAGAGATTCGGATATTTGCGGCTATGGTAAAGCTGTTTTATTTTTGCTGTCGGAAGTTGATCCATTGGAAGCCGGTGATGAGGTTCAAGATCGAAACTCTCAACCATTCTTTCCAGCGTCGAATCCGCCGATCCGTCATTGATCATTATGATTTCATAGTCCGGATAGTTCAGCGTCAAGAGAGATCTTATCGACTCGACGCAGGTATCTTCTTCATTATATACCGGAGTCAGAAGCGTTACCGGCGGCGTCCCCGCCGAAGAAATCAGTTTATCGGCATTAAATGATCTTAGCCTTTGCGCATACCTTTTAAGCGTACCGAACGAAAATAAACTGGTAAAAAAGTAAAACGAATTTATCAGCGCAAAATAAATAAGCGCCAGATAGTTAAATACTTTCAACGCTGTCAAAGCGATATCAGTCATTATGTCACACTCCCCAATAAAACCTCTCTGGCAATTTCAGAACGCTTTGAATCCGATTCGGCAAATTTCTTCAATATATCCAGCCCGCCTGAACTGCTGAGAGCTTTAGCGGCATGAAAGGAAACCCAACTCGATTCATGCGCTAAATTCTCGCTGAATATCTCCAAATCCTCCTTGCCGCCTAACTGTCCTAAAGCGCCAATCGCCTGCCCGCGGATCATATCGTCTTCCGAATCGCAGAATTGTCTAACGGTTTCAATCTGTTTATCGCTGCCGATCTGCCGTATGATTCTTAGCGAGGTTGCAATCAAATCGCGGTCTTTAGATTTTTTCAAAACTTCATCAGCGTAAAAAGCCGACTGTAAATCATTTAGCTTTATTAAAGCTTCTCCGGCAATCACGCGCACTTGAGAAGGACGCTGTTCGTCAGCAAATGCCTGTCTTAATGGCGGTGCGATATCAAGACCGACTGAGGCGATTAACGAAGCCAGATAGTTAGGACGCCAACTTGAAAACTTATCCAATCTCTTGAGAACCGGTTCAATATATTCCGGATGTTCTTTATCGACTAATGCGTGTATTGCAACCAGCCTCACAATAGGAGAGGGATCATCCAATCCATCGATGACATGGGTCGCGTTCTCTTTAAATTCTAAAACCGCTAAAGATTGCAGCGCATAAGCGCGCAGTTCCGGCTTGTGATTCTGAAGCTGATCTTTCAGCAAATCAAGGTAGGGCGTCGCCAATGTTAAAATGCGATTCTTTTCCTCGACTGCAATCCTGTTTGAAAATCGAAGTATGTAATCGATAAAAAAGAGCCGGTCCTTTTTATCAACCATCTTCCAAATATCTTCAGCCTCCAGATCGCCCAGGCTGAAATCCAATATCTTGTTTTCCCATTCTTTCTCAAGCCGGGATCTTCTTTTGCGACGATTCGAATTTCGAATCCTCAAAGCTATTCCGTAACTTGAGAAAATGATAGCGAATATCAGAAAAAACGCCGATACGAAGACGAGAATAATCAGGACTTCGTTAATGTAGTTATTTTCCATAGCAATTTTTCACTTATTATCGAAAATCGATGCTATTTCCCGAGTTAATTCTTCGGGATTAAATGGTTTTTCGATGACGCCGATGCCGCCCAACTTGATTAGTTTTTGCTTTTTCCTTTCACCGGATTTCCCAGTAATTGCTCATGAAGCGAGCTTCACCACGGAAAATGAAAATAAACTTCTCTAGTAGGGCAGGCGTCCC
>CAZWOY010000394.1:0-4172 GCA_964635255.1 uncultured bacterium | reverse complement strand
AAGGGGGGAGATTAAGCGGTCTATTTTCCCAGTAATTGCTCATGAAGCGAGCTTCGCCACGGAACATGAAAATAGACTCATTTTCCGACGTAAGTCGCAACCCCCCTGTATCCCCCCTTCAGATAGAAGGGGGGAGATTAAGCGGTCTATTTTCCCAGTAATAAATAGAAACATTTTTTTTTGAAACGCACTAATTGCCTTAAAGGTATTCCATGTACTGATAACTTTTATTATATTACCTAATTATTTAAAAAGGGAAATCTTACTTTGAAGATTTTCCTCATCATTGGAAAGCGTCAAACAAGAGAGAAGCAACCATGAGATGTCCTGAATGTAAAGGTTCCATTTCGCTTACCAATTTCCTCAAGGAAAAGCACTGTCCTGCTTGCGGCGCAAAGCTGAAGCGCATGCCCACAAAGGAACAGATTCGCGAGACCTTGATTTCCTTCGCTGAAGACAAAGGATATATATTCTGGTCGATTGTATATATATTCATCGTTTCGGTAATTGCATTTTTCGAACAAATCTTTGCGACCGGAAATCTCTTCGACTATCTTGCCGATCATCCCTTCCGGTTCATTTTCCTGGCGATCTGGTCCGGATCGATTATCGACTATTACGCCAAAGCAAATGTAGAGGTTACCTCGGTTCGCAATAAGTTTATTTTTAAACCGCCAATCTATTTAAGAAGATTCAGGTTTTGGACTAACGTTTTTCTTGTTATCGGTTTAGGGCTCTCCGCCTACACACTTTATCGGTGGCCCGGTTATGTCAGCGTTTTGCCAACTGTAACGTTCATTACAAGTTTCTGCTTGTGTCTGATCTGGGCGATAATGGGAATATTTCTCAGCGAAGACGACATGAACGATAAACGCATCCGGTACTTTTTTCAGGAACTTCGCGTTGAACGAGTAAAACGCTACAATCGAGCCAGCGCCATTTACATCGGCGGAATCTTTGTCGCGGGTATTCTTTATTATAAGTTAGTTAATGTATCCGGTCTCTGGTGGTACATTTACAACTCAAGGATCGTTTACAACTTTGTAACATTCATGAACAACTACTTCTCTTGGGTTAAGAAGTTTACCGATTAAATTTCGACCTCATTCTTTCTAAATGAATCCATTCGATGTAAAAATCGTAAGGTTGTAAAATCCAGATTTTAAGGGATCAAATCGATCCCTTTTCTCTTTTTGCTCATTTTTCTTGTTGCATTGCGTAATACTTTTTATTACAATACGTTTAAAAACACTGTTTGAAAATGAATCAAAATAGAAAACAAGAGATTATTACATTCAAAGTCGATGACGCGCTTGCTGAAGCGCTGAGAGGCGTCCCAAATCGCTCTGAGTTCATTCGGGACGCGATCCTGTCGGCTTTGAACAATACATGCCCCCTGTGCAGAGGTTCCGGCGTTCTGACCCAAAACCAGCGCAGTCACTGGAGCTCATTTACGGAAAATCATTCTGTTAAAAAGTGTTCGGATTGTAATGCGCTTTATATAGTATGCGATAACAAGCATGACTAATTCTATTTAATACAATGTGAAATAAATAGTGTACAAATTACCGGCTCGTTCCCATGCTCCAGCGTGGGAACGCATATCGGCCTTATATAGTTAAGTATGCATTCCCACGCTGGAGCGTGGGAACGAGTTCTGGTTTTTATGCGCCTCAAGGAGTACGTACGCTATTTAATGCACATAACAGTAAAACCGTTTTTACAGGTAACTAAATGAAATATCTGATATTTACGATCGTTTTAATGTTTTTCTTATCTCAAATATTTTTTGAAGGCTGCACCTCTAAGGAAACTGCCGGATTGCAGTCGGATAAGATTCAAGTTTTGGTCAGCATACCTCCTCAGGCATATATTGTCGAACAAATTGCCGGAGATAAAGTAGATGTAAATGTGTTAATTAAACCGGGTCAGAATCCGCATAATTTTGAGTTAACGCCGTCTTTCACAAAGACGGTCGCCGCGTCGGATCTGTACTTCACAATCGGACTGCCGCTTGAGGGAGCAATCGTTAACTTTATTGAAGAGAACGAGTTAAACGCGCATATTTATTCACTCAACGGTAAAGACGCCGAATCTTTAGAGCATGCGCATGAAGAGCCCGACATGGATCACGCTCATCATATCCACGAAGCTGATCCTCATATATGGCTGAGTCCTCAAAAATTAGAGTTGATAGCCGAACGATGCAAAGACGCTTTAGTTTCATTCGATAGCGATAACCGAGATTTATACACAAATAATTATAATGCATTTGTAAAAAACATACAGGATACTCACGAGCGTTTAACTAACATGCTGAAACCTTACAACGGCAGGACCTTTTACGTTTTTCACCCCGCTTTTCACCATTTCGCGGCGGATTTTGGTTTGAACCAGACAGCCGTCGAGTCTCACGGTAAAAGTCCAACTCCCAAAGAATTAAAGAAATTAATCGATGAAGCGAACCGGGAAGGTGTGAAAACCGTTTTCGCCCAGCCCCAGTTCGATCAAAAATCAGCACAGGTCATTGCAAATGCTATAGGAGGCGAGGTTGTCACTATCGACCCGCTTAAGAAAAACATTCTTGAAAATTTAGATCAGATATCGTCCAAGTTGATCCGGTCCTTCCAAAGAAATCATGAGTGAAAATATTATCGAGCTCCAAGACGTCAGCTTTGCCTATAACAAAGCCCCGGCGTTAAAAGACGTTTCTTTCGCAATCGATTCAGACGGTCTGTATTATATAGTCGGTCCAAACGGCGGGGGAAAAACTACGCTGCTTAAGCTTATTGTCGGTCTAATCGCACCAGATTCAGGATCGGTAAGGGTTTTCGGGGAACATCCCTGCAATATAAGATCCCGGATAGGCTATACTCCCCAGCATATCCATTTTGATCCGAAATTCCCGATTACGGTCGAAGATATCGTTTTAATGGGCAGACTAATCGACGGCTCGCGCATTCGTTTTTCAAAGCAGGACAGAATCCGCGCCCGGCAAGCGCTCGAAGATATGGATATGGTCGAATTTGAACGCCGCCAGTTCTCGGAATTATCCGGCGGTCAAAAACAGCGGGTGTTAATCGCCAGGGCTTTAGCCACTAATCCGCAAATTCTGTTATTAGACGAACCTACCGCTAATGTTGACGTCCAAACGGAGGATAAGCTGACCGAAATTGTTCATAAATTGTCGGGCGAAATGACAATTCTAATGGTTTCGCATGATATTGGCTTTGTAGAAGATCATGTTCAGGACGTCATTTGCGTAAACCGGACGGTAGCGATTCATCCGACTTCAGACATTACCGACGAGACAATGCGGTCTATTTATGGCCGGGCTAAACGAATGATCCGCCACGACCTGAAAATCGATCATTCGAAGAAATGACTTATGTTTGAATTTTTTGAAACGCTTTTCGATCCTGAAATCAAATTTCTTCGCTATGCTTTCATTGTCGGTCTGCTTTCCAGCATATCATTCGGAATTATCGGAACTTATGTTGTCGCCCGCCGGATCAGCTATATGGCTGGCGCGATTTCGCACAGCGTTCTTGGCGGCATAGGAGCCGGTCTCTATATACAAATGCAGTTAGGGGCGTCCTGGTTTCACCCGATGTACGGAGCTGTCCTTTCCGCTTTGGCGGCGTCCCTTTTGATAGGCTATATCAGCCTGAAAGGACGGCAGCGGGAAGACACGGTTATCGGAGCGATCTGGGCGATCGGTATGGCGGCGGGATTGTTGTTCATTTCTCAAACGCCCGGCTATATCGATGCGATGAGTTATTTATTCGGAAATATTCTTCTCATTTCCAGAACCGACCTCTGGATCGTCATTATTCTCGATACAATCGTTGTCGCGCTTGGATTAATCTTTTACTATAAATTCTTAGCCGTATCTTTTGATGATGAGTTCGCTTTAATGCGCGGTATTAATGTAAATCGCTACCATCTGCTCCTGCTCGTATTGACAGCCGTGACGGTTGTCCTTATGGTTCGCATTGTCGGAATCGTGATGGTTATCGCCATGCTAACCTTGCCGGCCGCCATAGCCGGTCAATTAAGCCGGAAACTCTGGCAGATGATGCTGTGGGCGATCCTGTTCAGCATGCTGTTTATCATTGCAGGTCTATGGTTAAGCTACTCATTGAATTTTCCCGGAGGTCCTACAATTATTC